>NZ_JBHYMC010000016.1:52996-127739 GCF_042742535.1 Streptomyces sp. NPDC058880 | reverse complement strand
CGGCGATCGGCGTCTGCTCGGCCCACTGGGGGCGCGTCGGGCGGCGGCCCCCCGAGCCGCGCCGTTGTCATGCCGTCTTCGCGGCGCCTGTCAGCAGTGCGCCCATGGCGGCGAGCACCGACGGCTCGACCCGGTAGTACACCCACGTCCCCCTGCGCTCGGAGGACAGTAGGCCGGCCTCCTTCAGCTTCTTCAGGTGATGGGAGACGGTGGGTTGGGAGACGCCGACGTCGGAGATGTCGCAGACGCACGCCTCGCCGCCCTCGTGCGAGGCGACGGCGGAGAACAGGCGCAGGCGCACGGGGTCGCCGAGGGCCTTGAACATCCTCGCCGCGACCTCGGCCTCCCCGGCCGACATCGGGCGCTCGGCCAGGGGCGGGCAGCAGGCTGCGACGACGTCGGGCTCCAGTAGCGGCAGAACCTTCGCATTCGACATACATCTATGTTGACACACATCGAACCAAGGGTGGAGGGGGTCGACTCCGCCTGTTAATTCGATAAATGTCTATGTTGACGTCTGTCGATGCAGGTGCCATGCTGACCGCACAAGCCATTGACGAACGTCGAAACAACCGGGAGTCGTCATGAACGATCCGGTCACCCCTGCTCCCGACCGGATCGCGCCCTGCTGTCGCACCCGCTGCTGCTGACCGCCCGCGACTCCCACCCATCCGTCCGTCCGCCTGCGCGAAGACCGGAGATCTGCCATGAGCGAGACCACCACCGAGCTGCCCGTCGTCGTCATCGGAGCCGGCCCCGCCGGACTCGCAGCAGCCGCCCACCTCCTGGGTCGCGACATCACCCCCCTCGTCCTGGAGGCCGGCCCCGTCGCCGGGGCCGCGGTGCGCGAGTGGGCCCACGTGCGGCTGTTCTCCCGCTGGGGCGAGGTCGTCGACCCGGCCGCGGAGAAGCTCCTCGCCCCGACCGGCTGGACCAAGCCCGCCGAGGACTCCTACCCCTCCGGCGGTGACTGGGCCGAGCGCTACCTCCAACCGCTCGCCGACGTGCTCGGCGAGCGGGTCCGCTACGGCGCCCGCGTCACGGGTGTCTCCCGCACCGGCCGCGACCGCATCGTCGACGCCGACCGTGAAGCCCAGCCCTTCGTCGTCCACTACGAGAACGCCGACGGCCACGAAGACCGCCTCCTCGCCCGCGCGGTCATCGACGCCTCCGGCACCTGGTCCACCCCGAGTCCCGCCGGCGGCAGCGGACTGGCCGCCCTCGGCGAGAAGGCCGCCGCCGACCGCATCACCTACCGCGTCCCCGACCTGAAGGACCCCGCCGCCCGTGCCCGTTACGCCGGGAAGCGCACCGCGGTCATCGGCTCCGGCGCCTCCGCCTTCACCGCCCTCGCCTCCCTGGCCGCCCTCGCCGAGGCCGACGACGGCCGGGGCACGCACGCGACGTGGATCCTGCGCCGGGGTATCTCCGGCTCCACGTTCGGCGGTGGCGAGGCCGACCAACTGCCCGCCCGCGGCGCCCTCGGGCTGGCGGCGAAGGCCGCGGTCGACGGCGGCCACGCCGACGCGGTCACCGGCTTCCGCACCGACGCCTTCGAGCGAGACGGGGACGGCCGCCTGGTTCTCGTCGGGGAGGACGGCCGCCGTTTGGAACCGGTGGACGAAGTCATCGTCCTCACGGGCTTCCGCCCCGACCTCGACTTCCTGGACGAGCTCCGTCTCGGTCTCGACGAGCGCCTCCAGGCCCCGGTCGAGCTCGCGCCACTGATCGACCCCAACCAGCACTCCTGCGGCACCGTCTACCCCCACGGTGTGGGCGAGCTCTCCCACCCGGAGAAGGACGTCTACCTGGTCGGCATGAAGTCCTACGGCCGCGCCCCCACCTTCCTCGCCCTCACCGGCTACGAGCAGGTCCGCTCCATCGCCGCGCACCTCGCGGGGGATCGCGAGGCGGCGGAGCGCGTCGAGCTCACCCTCCCGGAGACCGGGGTCTGCGGCGGCGCGGGTCTCTTCGACGAGCCCGCAGCAACGGAAGAGGCCGGCGGCGGATGCTGCGGAACCCCGGCCACCCTGAGCATCGGCGCGGCGCCTGCCGCCTCCGGCGGTTGCTGAGGCCGGCGACAGCACGGCTGCGTGGCCGCTACCGGGGCGGCCACGCAGGGGAGGGGCCATACAAGGGGGAGCGGCCCGGCGCGCGCCGTCCGCGCTGTCTTTAGCCGAAGTTGCTAGATCCGTCCGGCCCCTTCGACAGCGGCACTATCGTCCACAACTCCCCCCACCGAACGGACTCCCGCCGGTGGTGCCACCACCCGCGACTGTCGCTCCGGAGGCCGTGCCTTCATGCCCAGTGGATCACCTTCCGCAAGGAGGCCGTCGACCGTCCTGGCGCTGCTCGCCGCCCTGTGCGCGCTGCTCCTCGGCGGGGCCGGACCGGCCTGCGCGCATGCCGGGCTGAGCGGATCCGACCCCGGCGACGGCGCCGTCCTCACCGCGGACCCCCGGTACGTCACGCTCACCTTCACGGAGTCGGTGGGCTTCGTCGAAGACTCGCTGCGGGTGCTGTCGCCGCGGAACGAGCGGGTGAACCCCCGCCCGGCGCAGCATGTGGACCGCAAGGAGAACACCGCCCGGGTGGAGCTGTCCGACGACCTGCCCCGGGGCACCTACACGGTGGCCTGGAGGGTCGTCTCCGCCGACGGCCACCCGATCTCCGGCGCGTTCACCTTCTCTCTCGGAGAGCCGTCCGAGACGTCGGCGGTGCTGGTGGCGGGATCGCCGGACGGCACGGCGGTCGGCCGCCTGTACGGCATCTTCCGCTACGTCGCCTACAGCGGTATGGCCCTCCTCGTCGGAGCTGCCGCGGTCGTCCTCGTGTGCAGGCCCGCGGCGGGCGCGGCCCGTCCGGTGCGCAGGCTGCTGGTGATCGGGTGGACGGCTCTGGCGGCGTCCACGGTGGCCCTGGTGCTGCTGCGCGGCCCGTACGAGACGGCCGACGCGGTGACGTCGGTGTTCGACCCCGCCCAGCTGACCCGCACCGTCTCCGGGAGGCCGGGCGGCGCGCTCGTCGCGCGGCTCGCGCTCCTGGTCCTCGCCGCGGTGCTGCTGAAGCGGTCGGCCTCGCGGCTCGGCCTCCTCGACGACGCGCCACCGGCCCGCGGTCCCTCCGCCCGGCTCCGCCTGGCCTGTGTGCTCCTGGCTGTGGCCCTCGCCTTCACCTGGGCCTCGGCGGAACACGCATCCACCGGCCTCCAGGTGGCGTTGGCCATGCCGGTCGCCGTCGTACACCTCCTGGCCATGGGGGTGTGGCTGGGCGGTCTGCTCACGCTGCTGCTCCTCCTGCGCAGCCGGGCACCCGGCGGTCCGGCCATCCCGGCGGCCGGGATCGGCCGCTTCTCCCGGCTCGCTCGCACTGCTGTCGCCGTCCTGGTGGGCACCGGGGCGTACCAGTCCTGGCGGCAAGTCGGGTCCTGGGAGGCGCTGACCACCACCTCGTACGGCAAGACCCTGGTCGTGAAAACGGTTGTCGTGGTCCTGACGCTGTGGGTCGCCTCCTTCTCCCGCCGCTGGACCGCCCGCCTGGTCCGCGAGGCGGCGACCGGGCGGACGCCGACCCCGGCCCTTCCCGAGCGGGTTCCCGCCGCTCACACGGTCGGCGCAACCTCGTCTCCGGCGGGTACGGGGCCCGGACCCGCGTCCGCCGCGCCGCAGCGGGACCGGCGGGGCGACGAACCGGAACCGCCCGCACAGGAGGCCGGAACCGAGCGGCGCGGCCTGCGCCGCACGGTCGCGGTCGAGGCCGCACTCGGTGTCCTGATCCTGGCGATCACCACGCTGCTCACGGGTACCCAGCCCGGCCGAGCCGCCGAAGGGGGGAGCCCGGCGGCCTCCGCGGAGGAGCCGCGGGTGAAGGTGGTCACGGTCCCCTTCGACATGGGAAAGCCTCATCACCGCGGCACGGTGCAGATCACACTGACCCCTGGTCAGGTCGGCGAGAACACGGTCGAAGCCGTCGTCTTCACCGCCGACGGCGGTCTCGCCGCAGTCCCGGAACTCCGCCTCACCCTCACCCAGGACGACCTCGGGATCGGCCCCCTGGACGCCCGGCTCAAGAACCAGAAGGGGTACTGGGCTGCTTATGACCTGCAGATCCCCATGCCCGGTGAGTGGATCCTGAACATCACGGTGCGCACCACCGACATCGACCAGGTGACCGTGCGCGAGAGCGTCCGCGTCACGCCGGTGCCGAGGTGATGCCCCGGCCGATACATTCCGGGGGAGCGGCGCCGACCGCTCCCCGGTCGCAGCGCGGCCGGCCGTGCCGACGAGGTCAGGCCGGGCCGGTGAGGCCGTACGTCCGGGCGAGCGATCCCACGGTGTCGGTCATGGCCCGGCGCAGTTCGGCCGGTGCGACGACCTCCACGTCCGCGCCGAGTCGGAGCAGTTCGCCGCACGCGTGCGCGGTGCTCTCCGTCGGTACGACCGCTTCCACCCACCCCTCCCCGCCGACGGCGGTCGCGGTGGCGTCCACCGCCCGCACCACCTCCGGTGCGACGTTGTCGGGCAGGCGCAGGCGTCCCCGCGGGGACAGCCGGATCGTGGCCGTCCCCGTGTAGCGGCGCGCCCGGAAGTCCGCGAGGTAGGAGGCCCAGTAGGCGCCCAGCTCGAACTCCCGCGGCCGGTCGAAGCGTTCGTCGCCCAGTGTCGCGTCGAGGACCTGGGCGACCCGGTAGGTCGCCGTCGTCGGGGTCGGCGCCGCTGCGTCCTCCGTGGCGGCCACGACGTACCAGACGCCGGACTTGAGGACCAGGCCGTAGGGGTGCAGACGGCGGGAGACCTCCTGCGGTGCGCGCCAGCGCCGGTAGCGCACCTGCACGACCCGCCGGGTGAGCGTCGCGTCGACGAACAGCGGCAGGTACGGGGTCCGCTCGGGCTCCCGGTACCAGCCCGGGGCGTCCACATGGAACACCGCCGCCGTCCGCGCCGCCTCCTCCCGCGGCCCCGCAGGTAGCGCGGCCAGCAGCTTCAGCCGCGCCGCCGACACCTCCTCCGCGAGCCCCAGATCGGCGGCCGCGTCCGGCAGCCCGGCGAAGAGCAACGCCCGCGCCTCACCCTCGCTGATACCGGTCAGGCGGGTGCGATAGCCGTCGAGCAACCGGTAGCCGCCCGCGCGCCCGGGCTCCGCGTACACCGGTATCCCGGCGCCCTGCAGCCGTTCCACGTCACGGTAGGCCGTCCGCACGGACACGCCCAACTCCTCGGCAATCGCCCGTGCGGACAAGCGGCCGCGCGATTGCAGCAACAGCAGGACCGACAGGAGGCGACCGGCAGACATGGGCTCATTCTCCCCGGAAACCCTGACAGCACCTGGCACGCGCGAGGTCTACCGTCGGCCGGACACCGGGCAAGGCGACGCCGCCCACCGGACCGCACCGGACCGCCACCGACCGAGCAGAAGGAGAGTTCGCCGTGCCGCCCATCGACCCGGCCCGCCACCTCGCCGTGATCGAGCTCCGCCAGTACACGCTGCGTCCCGGCCGCCGCGACGGCCTCATCGATCTCTTCGACCGGGAGCTGGTCGAATCGCAGGAGGAGCAGGGGATGGTCGTCCTCGGCCAATTCCGCGACCTCGACGACCCGGACCGCTTCGTCTGGCTGCGCGGCTTCCCTGACATGGCGGCACGGCATGACGCGCTCACGTCCTTCTACGGCGGCCCCGTCTGGGCGCGGCACCGTACCGAGGCCAATGCCGCCATGACCGACTCCGACGACGTCCTCCTCCTGCGCCCCCTGACGGAGGGCAGCGGCTTTCATGCCGCCCCAGCCGAGCGGCCGCGCCCCGGGACCCCGGCGCCCGAGCGCTTCGTGTCCGCGACGGTGTGGTCCTTCCCGCCCGGACGGAGCTTCGGGGCCGGGCTGATCAGAGAGGGCCTCCTCCCGCTGCTCCGCGGCACCGGAGCGGCACCGCTCGCCGTGTACGCCACCGAGACGGCACCCAACACCTTTTCCCGGCTGCCGGTCCGCACCGGGGAGAACGCGGTCGTGGTTCTCACCCCCCACCCCGGTGAGGACGCTCATCGGCGGCACCTGGCCGCCCTGCGCGCACACCGCGTCGCACGGGAGGAAGTGCTGCCGGCGCTGGAGCGGGAACAGGCGTCCGCTCCTCGGACCCTGCGCCTCGCACCCACCGGCCGTTCGCTCATCTCCTGAGGCCGCCGGCGTCTGCCGACAGCCCGGCGACCGACGGCTGGGCGGCGTGGCCGCCGATGACCGGGGGCGGCTGGGCGGGCGGACACCGTTGACGACAGGGCCGCGCACCGGTCCGGACGTGCGGCAGGAGGGGCGGCGCCCCTGCACCCTTGTTGCACATATATTGCAGATACTGAATGATCGCATAAGGAGTGGGGCCATGGCCGGACCGGTGGTACTGGGGATCGAGTCGTCGTGCGACGAGACCGGGGCGGGCATCGTGCAGGACGGCAGACTGCTGGCCCACGTGGTGGCGTCGAGCATGGACGAGCACGCCCGCTTCGGCGGCGTGGTGCCGGAGATCGCCGCCCGTGCCCACCTGCACTCCTTCAACCCGGTGGTCCGGGAAGCCCTCGACCGGGCCGGGCTGCGGATCGGCGGGATCGACGCCGTCGCGGTCACCACCGGCCCCGGGCTGTCCGGGGCACTCCAGGTCGGGCTGGCCGGGGCGAAGGCCGTGGCCTACGCGGCCGGGGTGCCGCTGTACGGAGTCCACCACCTGGCCGGGCACGTCGCCGCCGACACCCTGGAGCACGGCCCGCTGCCCGAGCCGTGCGTAGTGCTGATCGTCTCCGGCGGCCACACCTCGCTGCTGCTCGTACGGGACCTCGTGCGCGAGCCGATCCTCCACCTCGGCGACACCCTCGACGACGCGGCCGGGGAGTGCTTCGACAAGGTCGCCAGGATCCTGGGCCTGCCGTATCCGGGCGGCCCCGCCATCGACCGGGCCGCCCGGGACGGTGATCCGCAGGCCGTGGCGTTCCCGCGCCCGCTGACCCGGCCCTCCGACGACCCGTACGCGTTCTCCTTCTCCGGTCTCAAGACGGCCGCCGCCCGCTGGGTCGAGCAGCACACCCGGAGCGGCGAGGCGGTACCCGTCGCCGACGGCGCGGCCGCCCTCCAGGAGGCCGTGGCCGACGTGCTCACCCGCAAGGCGCTCGCGGCCTGCCGCGCGTACGGCGTCAGGACGCTGATCGTGGTCGGGGGCGTGGCGGCGAACTCCCGCGTCCGCGCCCTCGCGGAGAAGCGGTGCGCCTCGGCGGGGATCGAGCTGCGGGTCCCGCCGATGACGCTGTGCACCGACAACGGCGCGATGATCGCCGCGGTCGGCGCCCTTCTGTTCCGCTCCGGTGCCGAGCCGGCGCCCCTCGACGTGTCGATCGACCCGTCCGCGCCCCTGAAGTACGCCGCCCTCACCCCGCGCGCCCGGCCGGCGGTACGGGCCGCCTGACGCCCCCCGGCGTCCGGCAGGCCTCGCCACGCGCCTACGGCCGGTGCCGGGACGGCCCGGGAGCGCTCCTCACCCGGGGGCGGACGGGGGTGCGGGGGCCGGTGCGGCGGTGTTCACGACGCCGAACGGCACGTGCACGCTGGGGGTGGCCGGTGCCGTGCCGTTCAGGTGGGCGACCTGGTCGTCGAAGAAGATGTGCGGATCGAGGGTGCTCATCACGGCGGCCTTGTCGATACCACCCAGGAAGAACGCGTCGTTGACCCGCAGCCCCCACCTCTTCAGGCTCAGCACGGCACGCTCGTGCGCGGGGGCGTCCCGGGCGGTGACCAGGGACACCCGGAGCCGCAGCCGGTAGGCGGGGTCCTCGCGCCGCCTGTCCTCCTCGCGGCGCTGGATGCGGTTGATGCCCGCGAGGAACTCGCTCAAGGGGCCCGGATCGTGCGGGGTGGCCGCGTTGAGCACCTCGTGCGCACGGAAGCCGTCGATGCCGGCGTTCTGGAAGATGCGCTCGGAGGAATCGCTCGCCAGCACACCGTCGAAGTCGAAGGCGATGCGGAGTTCGCGGTCGCTCTCGTCGTCGACCCGCGCCGTCTGCAGCACGTGCCCGGCGGGCAGCCCCTCCGCCACCGCCTGCCGGACGTCGGCCCCGTCGGCCGACAGGAACAGGGACATGTTGAGGGCGCGCATGAACCGGTGTGCCGACCGGCCCTGCCGAAAGACGGCCCGGCTGATGGGCAGGCCGTGCGCGGCGATCGAGCGCATGACGCGCAGCCCGCTATCCGGGTCGTTGCGCGAGAGGATGATGACCTCGACCAGCGGATCCGCGGGATCGGCGAGGTCGTTCAGCGACAACAGGCGCCGGACGAAGGGGAAGGCCACGCCCTTGGCCAGGACGTCGTCCACATGGGTCTCCTGGTGGGCCCGGTACGCGTCCTCGCCCTGCTCCCGGAACACCGCGTCGCAGTCGGACAGGTCGAACAGGGCGCTGGAGGCGATCCCGATCACCAGCCGCTCGGACAGGTCGTACCTCATGGCGCCCCCTGCTGGCACGTGTGCGACACCGGAATGATGATCGCCTGTTCCTCCTTGTCGATCCCTGGCAACCCCCGACACCGTCGAGACCGACGTGCGGCTACCGCCCATCCTCGTCCCACGGCGGCGGATCCATCTCGTCCAGGTCGAAGGGGGGTTCGTCGTCCTCCGGTGCGGCGGACCGGGCCGACGCCGAGGACGCCGGGTGCGCCGGACCTGGGCGAGTCGGAGCGCCGGACTCGGACGGGCGTGCGGAGGCGGGGCCCGGCGCACCGGCGTCACACGACGCCAGGGTGTCCAGGACGCCCTCGGCGTACTTGGCGAGTTTGGCCTCGCCGACGCCGCCGACGGTGCCCAGCTCCTCCACCGTGCCGGGCAGCAGCGTCGCGATCTCCCGCAGCGTCGCGTCGTGGAAGACGACGTACGCCGGGACGCCCTGCTCCTTCGCCGTCTCCGCCCGCCAGGTGCGCAGGGCCAGGAAGACCGGCTCGGCCGCGGCCGGCAGGTCGACCGGCACACGGGCGCCCTTCCCCGTACGCGACCCCGACGCCTTGCGGGAGGGCGCGGCGGGGGCCTTCTCCTTCCGCATCGGGACGCTGCGGCGCCCCCCGAGCACCTCCGCGCTGTCCTCCGTCAGCACCAGCGTGCCGTAGTCGCCCTCCACTGCCAGCAGCCGCTGGGCCAGCAGCTGGCGCACGACGCCCCGCCACTCCGCGGCGCCCAGGTCCGCCCCCACACCGAACACCGAGAGGGCGTCGTGGTCGAACTGGATGACCTTGGCAGTCTTCTTGCCCTGCAGGATGTCGATGATCTGGCCGGCGCCGAACTTCTGCCGCCGCTCCTTCGCCAGCCGCCACACGGTGGACAGCAGCTTCTGCGCGGCGACGGTCCCGTCCCAGGACTCGGCCGGCGCCAGACAGGTGTCGCAGTTCCCGCAGGGCGTCCCCGCCTGACCGAAGTACGCCAGCAGCCTGACGCGGCGGCACTCGACCGTCTCGCACAGCGCCAGCATGGCGTCCAGGTGCATGCCCAGGGAGCGGCGGTGCGCCTCGTCACCCTCGGAACCGTCGATGAGCTTGCGCTGCTGGACCACGTCCTGAAGGCCGTAGGCCAGCCATGCGGTGGCGGGTTCGCCGTCGCGGCCCGCACGGCCCGTCTCCTGGTAGTAGCCCTCGACCGACTTCGGGAGGTCGAGGTGGGCCACGAAACGGACGTCCGGCTTGTCGATGCCCATGCCGAAGGCGATGGTGGCCACCACCACGACCCCCTCCTCCCGCAGGAACCGCGCCTGGTTCGCCGCGCGGGCCCGGGCGTCCATACCGGCGTGGTATGGCACGGCGTCGATGCCCTGCTCCACCAGGGAGGCCGCGGTCTTCTCCACGGACGCCCGGGAGAGGCAGTAGACGACCCCGGCGTCCCCGGCGTGCTCGGTCCGGATCAGCTCCAGCAGCTGCTTGAGCGGGTTGTTCTTGCCGACGATGCGGTACTGGATGTTCGGCCGGTCGAAGCTGGCGACGAAGTGCCGGGCGTCCTCCATGCCCAGCCGCGCCACGATCTCGGCGTGGGTGGCCTCCGTGGCCGTCGCGGTCAGCGCGATCCGCGGCACCTTCGGCCAGCGCTCGTGCAGCATGGACAGCGCGAGGTAGTCGGGCCGGAAATCGTGGCCCCACTGGGAGACGCAGTGCGCCTCGTCGATGGCGAAGACCGACACCCTGCCCCGGTCGAGCAGCCGCTGGGCGCTCTCGGTGCGGAGCCGCTCGGGGGCGAGGTACAGCAGGTCCAGCTCGTCGGCGAGGAAGGCCTGCTCGACGGCCTGCCGCTCGTACGGATCCTGCGTCGAGTTGAGGAAGCCGGCCCGTACACCGAGCGCGTTCAGCGCGTTCACCTGGTCCTGCATCAGCGCGATCAGCGGCGAGATCACAACGCCGGTGCCCTCTCTGACCAGCGCCGGGATCTGGTAGCAGAGCGACTTGCCGCCGCCCGTCGGCATCAGCACGAGCGCGTCGCCACCGTCGATCACCTGCTCGATGATCTCCTGCTGTTCGCCGCGGAAGGAGCTGTATCCGAACACGCGGTGCAGTACCTGCAGAGCGGCGGAGGCGTCGGGGGATGTGTCCGGAAGGGCCATCCACGAAGCCTAACGGCACCCGCCGACACGCCGGGCCGGTACGGAGGCCGGTGCGGCGCCGGGCCGGGGTACTGCGGGCCCTTTCGGTAGGGCAGGGGTCGGTGCTCTGGCGGGACGCGGCGGGCGCCGTGTCCCGCCAGAGCACCGACCGGCCCCGAACGGGGCCTTGCGGAAGGTCAGCCGACGCGTTCGATGCGGGCGCGTCGGATGAGGTTCTTGCCGGGTTCGCGGACCTGGTCGAAGGCGGCGTTGTTGAGCAGGACGCAGCTGCCGGAGGGGCCGTTGACGGTGACGGTCGTGGCCTGGCCGTTGTCGAGGTTGGTGACCTTGAGTTTGGTGCCGGTGGGGAAGGTGCCGCTGGTGGCTGCCGGGGGACCGGCCTCGCCCGACAGCGTCACCGTCGAGCCCTGGCACACGGCGTCGGGAACGGACGCGTTGCCCGTCGCCATCGTGACGATCGCCCCGCCTGCCACCAGGGCACCCGTGGTGACGGAAAGCACGAGCTTCTTCGTAGGACTCATAGTCCGCTTCCGGGACATGGACACTCCTCGATCCGATGGTCACTGGCTCCCCGTGTCCTGCATACGCCCCCGGTCGCGGGCGGGTCCGGTTCTTGTCGCCGTCTTACAAATCCGGCGGGGACAGGCTTCCGTGCTGCTGCGAACGGCACGCCGGGACGCCCCCGGGCTTCCGGGTTGCGCGCGAAGCCGCAGGTGGGAGCCCTGCCGCTCGGGGTGGCCGACGTGTACGGAGCCCGTGCCGGCCGTCCGGGACGCCGCGCGGCGGACCGCGCTCGGCAGATCCTTAAGACTGCGTTGACCCCGCCTTAACCCTTCGGCGGGCGCGGCCGCAGGGGGCTGCTCGGCACACGGGGCGTCCGGGGCCGGGGGCAGTTCGTCGTCACCGCCCACGAGACGGGGCGCGTCGCCCCGTCTCGCCGGCGGCCACCCGCCCGACGCGCATCAGGAGAGCCCCGGGCCGCGGCATGCCCTCGGAGAAGGCCGTCGGGCACCGTGAACACCGGGCCTCGCCCGGACGAGCCGCCGCCCCGGACTGGTCCGTTGGCCGTGCCGTCGAACAGGCCCGGTCGCCCCCGGTCTGCTCTACGCGCGTCCGTACGGCCGGGTTCTCGTGGGAACAGACGACTCGGCACGTCTGTGACTGGATCATCGGCCACACCTGCCGTCAGGGCGGAATCAATCACTCCCATCCCGGGAGATGATTCCGGCCACCGGGCCGCAGGGCATCCCTCCGCAAGGGTGTGCGCCGTGCGCGGCGACATCCAAGTGACACCAGGGGAATACGCTCGTGCGACGAAAGATCTTCGGGCCGGCCGCCACCGCGGTCGTACTCGGCCTCCTGCCGCAACTCTCCGGATGCGGTGCCGCGGACGGCGGGGCAGCCGGCGGCGGCACGCTCCGCCTGGTGGCCGCCGAGTACGGCGACACCCCGGCGACCAGCTCCAAGGCCTATTGGGACAAGGTGACCGGCGCGTTCTCCGACGCCCACCCCGGCCTCAGGGTCGAGGTCCAGCTGCTGCCCTGGGCCGACATCGACCGCGAGGTGTCCCGCATGGTCAAGGCCGGCAAGGCGCCGGACGTGGCGCTCATGGGCTCCTACTCGGACTTCGCCGCGCAGGGGAAGCTCTACTCCGCCGAGGAACTCCTTTCGGTCGGAGCCGAGGCGAACTTCCTGCCGCCCCTCGCCGAGGCGGGGACCTTCGACAACCGCCTGTACGGCCTGCCCTTCGTGGCGAGCAGCCGCCTCCTCTTCTACAACGAGGCGCTGTTCGCCAAGGCCGGCGTCAAGGGGGCCCCCAAGACCTGGTCCGACCTCAAGGCCGCCGCCAAGGCGCTCAAGGAGAAGGGGGTGACGTACCCGTACGCCCTGCCGCTGGGGCCCGAGGAGGCCCACGCCGAGGCGCTGATCTGGGAGCTCAGCAACGGCGGCGGCTACGCCGACAGCAGCGGCAACTACAGCCTGGCCTCCGAGAAGAACGTCCGTACCTGGCAGTGGGTCCGGGACAACCTGGTCGCTCCCGGCCTCGTCGGGCCCACGGCCCCGTCCGAGATGAACCGCGCCGACGCGTTCGCGGCCTTCCTGCGGGGCGAGGTCGGCATGCTCAACGGCTATCCGTCACTCGCCCACGACGCGGCCGCGAAGGGCATCCGTGTCGGCACCGTCGCCATGCCGGTCTCCGACGCGCTGCGCAGCGAGGAGGCCCCGCCGACGGTGGGCGTCGCGGACTGGATGGTGGCGTTCAAACAGAACGACAAGCGGGCGGAGATCGGCAGCTTCCTGGAGTTCGTCTACCAGGACAAGAACCTGTCGGACTTCGTGGGTCGCTACCACCTGCTGCCGGCCACCGTCTCCGCCGCCCGCACCCCGGCCGGCGGCGGCCTCAGCGCGACGGACGAGGACTTCCTGAGCGCGCTGCGCACGGCCCGCCTCTACCCGGTGGACGACCCGTCGTGGGTGGCGGTCAGCGACACCATCAAGCGCAACATCGGCCGTGTCGTCGCCCCGGACGCCGACCCGAAGGCGGTCTTGGAGGACCTGGCCGACAAGGCCGAGGCCGCCGCCGAGGGGGACTGACCGGGGCAGAAACGACGGCGGACGCAGGGAGGGGCTTGACGGCCGCCCCCGAACATATGACACTCGAAGTGCAAGTTGTTTTGCGTTGTTCATCAAGATATGTGATCTGTGTAAGGAAAGGCGAGACATGTCCGTCTACAGCGCCCGAGCGTGTGCCGGGCACAGCCCTGTCCGCGAACGGCGCACGACGGCCGGGTCCCTACGCGCACTGATCGCCTACGCCGCCGCGGGCGCGGCCATGGGCGTGGTGTGGGCCTTCGGCGGGGACACCCCCGCGTGGGAGCACGCGCTGCGCGTCCTCGTGCTGGTGCTCTGCGTCAGCGTCGTCGGCCGTCTCGTCGGCCGCCGCCTCGCCCGCAGCGGCAGGGCGCAGCTCGACCGGCGCCTCTTCCTCGGCCTGGCGGCGGCGAAGGTCCTCCTGGTGGCGGTGGCACTGGTCGTCGACCAGGTGGTCGGCCTGTGGTTCTCCGACCCGGCGCTGATCACCGCCGGGATCCTGTTCGCCGCGGTGACCCTCGGCGGTCCCGTCCTGCACGCCCGACTGTCGCGCGGCGGCGGCGAGGCCCGGGAGGCCCGGGAGGTCCAGCAGGTCCGAAAGGAGCCGGCCACGGTGTGAAGGCCGGCCGTCGAGGCCGTGCCGGTGACGGCGTGGGGTCGACGGCGCCCGGACGCCGCCGACCCCCGCGGCCGCCCGCACGGTCGCCGCGCGATGCGCGGACTGAACCGGCGGCGCGGCGACGTGGCGGCACGGCCCCGTCCCCCCGCGGCGGGGCCGCGCCGCCACGTCGCCGTCAGGCCCGGCAGTGCAGCATCTCCAGCGGCGGGTTGGCGTGGTGGTCCGCCCAGAACTCCGCGCCGAAGGCGCGCTCACCGGCCGCCGACACCGCCATCGGCACCCAGGCCAGCTCGCTGAATCCGGCCGCCTGCAGGCACTTCTCGTACACCTCGCGGCGCGGGCGGTTGGCGATGAAGGAGACCGGCGGGTCGAGCAGCGCCGTGGTCCGCACCTGCGGCCCGGTCTCCACCTCCACACCTGTGAGCTCGCTGCGGAAACCGTAGGGCTCCGGGCTGGGCCCGTCGAAGCGGAAGTCGGGCGACTGGTTGAGCAGGAAGAGCTCGCCGCCGGGCTTCAATGCGCGGTGCAGTGCGCGGCACATGCGCTCCGTGGTGGCCATGTCCGGCGCGTAGTTGAGCAGCTGGACGGCCAGGGCGACATCGAAGGCCCGTGCGACGGGCGGTAGTTCGGCCACGTCGCCGACCTGGTAGCGCACACCGAGCGGATCGGCGTCCTCCAACTGCCGTGCCACGGCGATCATCTCACCGGAGATGTCGACACCGAGCACCTCTGAGGCGCCGCGCCGCTTCAACTCCCGGCTGTAGAAGCCGGTTCCGCAGGCCAGGTCGATGACCGACTTTCCGGAGACTTCACCGACCAGACTCAGGAAGCTGGGTATCACCACGTACTGTTCCAGGGGCAGGGCCTTGAACCCCTCGTAGGCCTCGCCGATTTCGTCGTACTGCTGCTGTGCGCTCATGGTGGTGTCCTCCCCGTTGCGACATTCCACGGCCGCGACCCCCGTGCCGGGTGCGCGCTGCCGCGGCCCGTGTGGGGAAGTCTCTACGGACCCGGGCCCGCCTCCGTACTGGCAGAAGCCACAAAGATCCCGACCGTGTCCCGGCGTCGCGTACGGCAGGGGTCGGAGCCGACACCGCCACCCGGCGCGCGGCCCGGCCCCCGGGCCGCACACCGCAGGCACACCGGCGGCGGTCACCGGGGGACGCGACCCGGGTCCGGGGCCAAGGGCCGCCTCCGCCCCATGCAGTTGCTTGTGGGGCGCGGAGGACGCTGCCCCGGGTGTGACGGGGGCAGGGCAGGGCAGCGGGTGCGCATCGGGATTCTGACGAAGGTGTTCACCATCGAGCTGGTCGACGCGGCGATAGCCAAGCACAGCCGGGCCGAGCAGCGGCGTCGCCTCCTACCTGCGCGACTGGTCTGCGGCTCCGCGCCCTGGACGGCACCCAGTTCGATCTCCCTGATTGTGCCCGAACTCCTAGCGCAGACACCGGGGAACAAGTAACCCGCCGGTAGTTCCTGGGAGGTCCGCACGCGCCGCTTCCCGGCGCCCTGCGCTCTCGTTGAGCTGAGCGGGTGAACGCCCGTGGGGCCCGACGGCGAGGGGGTTGTGTGCGGCAGGAGTGGTCACCAGAGGACGTGGTGGCGTGCTGGACCCTGGTGGATGGTGACTGGGAGCTGGTCGCGAACAAGTCGGGTCCGACCCGGCTGGGCTTCTGCCTCATGCTCAAGTTCTTCGAGATCGAGGCCAGGTTCCCGGAGTTCGTCGAGGAGTTCCCGCAGCCGGCGGTGGAGTACGTCGCCGGGTTGGTGAAGGTCCCGGCGGCCGAGCTTGCGAAGTACGACCTGGCGGGCGCGAAGCGGCACCGCAGGCAGATCCGCGAGGCGCTCGGGTTCCGGCCGGTTGCGCTCGCGGACGAGGAGGCACTCACCAGGTGGCTGGCCGCGGAGGTCTACCCGGTCGAGCTGGTTGAGGACCGGCAGTGCGATGGATTGCTGGTCGAGTACCGGGCGCGGAAGATCGAGCCGCCGGGCCGGACCTGTGTCGAGAAGATGCTGGTCGCGGCCCGGGGCCGGTGGGAGGCGACGTTCTGCGCCCGCGTTATCGAGCGCCTGGGCGAGGCGGGCACGACCCGGCCGCTGTCCCTGGTCGCGCAGGACAACGAGGAGGGCACCGCCCTGCTGGCCGCGCTCAAGCGCGACCCGGGCGCGGTCGGCCTGGACTCCCTGCTCACCGAGATCACCAAGCCCAACGATGTACGCAAGCTCGGGGTGCCCGGCGGGCTGTTCGCGGACTGCTCGGAGAAGCTGGTGGCCGCCTGGCGGGCGCGGGCGATCAAGATGTACCCCTCGGACTTCCGCGACACGGCTCAGGGCGTGCGGATCACGCTGCTCGCGGCGCTGTGCTGGTCGCGGCAGGCGGAGATCACCGACGCCCTGGTCGAGCTGCTGGTCGCCCTGGTCCACAAGATCAATGCCCGCGCCGAGCGGCGGGCGGAGAAGCAGCTCACCGCCGAGCTGAAGAAGGTCCGCGGCAAGGAGGGTATCCTCTTCAAGCTGGCGACGGCCGCCGTCGACAACCCCGACGAGGTCGTACGCCGGGCCCTGTTCCCGGTGGTGGGTGAGAGGACGCTGCGGGAGCTGGTGGCCGAGGCGAAGGCGAACGAGAAGGTGTTCAAGGCCAAGGTCCGCACCACGCTCCGGTCGTCGTACAGCTCGTACTACCGGCAGATGCTGCCGCCGCTGCTGAACACGCTGGGCTTCCGGTGCGACCACACCGCCTACCGGCCGGTGATGGACGCGCTCGCGCTGCTGGCCAAGTACGTCGGCGTCGACGGTAAGAAGCTTGTCACATCCTCTTTCTGCAGGTAGCAGCGTTGGGAAGTGCACGGTGCTCTGGCTTGCCGTTCGGTTGGGCGTCGATGGACGGGTGATCGTGCGGCCGCAGGGGGATGTACAGGTGTCAACGGTGTACCCGGCTAGTTCACCCAATCGGTGGAGAGTGGGGCGGTTCCCCTCCTACGCCGGATGCCGCTGCATAGCCTCTGATTTCAACGGTGCGTGACATGGTGACGCACCGTTTCGGAGCATCACCGCAATGCCGCCCTGGGGAGAGACCCGTCTTGAGAGTCAAACGTCTGCTGGTCACATGTATTTCGGCGCTGTTGTTCACCGCATCCGCGCCGTCGGCAGTGGCGATCGTCGGGGGAGAGGAAGTCGACTACCCGTGGGCCGCCGCCCTGATCAGGCCAAACAACGGGACGCCTGTGGAACAGCGCACCTACTGCTCAGGTGTGCTGATCAAGCCGGAGTGGGTGCTCACCGCCGCGCACTGTCAGCCGAAGATCGGGGACACTGTGACCATCGGCCGTGGGCGTCTGGCTTCCACAGGGGGCGAGAAGCGCACCGTGGCGGACACTCGTCGTATGTGGGACTACGGAGGCTACTGCCCCCCGGACAGACCGGAACTGTGTGATGTCGCGCTGGTCAAACTCAGCACGGCCTCGACGCAACCCGACCTCGACCTCGCCGACAGCCGGGTGCTGTCCGAGTGGAATGAGGGAACTGCCGCCCGGGCCTACGGATACGGCTTCACGTCGTCGACGTCCACTCAGTCCAGTGGGTCTCTGAAAAGGGCTCATGTCAAAATCGTGGACCTCCGGGACAACCACTACACACTGTTCGCCTCCGGGCCCGACACTGCTGTCTGTTACGGCGACAGCGGCGGTCCGCTGGTCGTGAGCACATCGCTCGGACCGCGTGTGGTGGCAGTGGTACGGGCTAGAGTCGGACACGATCCGACATCGTGTACGCCGGGCGACGAACAGTCCTACGTCAAGGTTGGCTATCGCGGTTCCGCCAACAACTCACAATCCTTCCTGTGGATCACCGACATGCTCCGCCCCTAAGAAGCTGCGTCACACCTCCTTTCCTCAGGTCACAGCGCCATGGAGCATGGTGGTTCTCCGGCTTGCCGTTCGGTTGGGCGTCGATGGTCGCCGTTCCGAACGGCAGCGGCAGCGCGTTGGTCGTCAGTCGGCGGCGAGGCTGACCGTCGACGCCTTGGCTTGGCGGCGGGAGCGGGTGAGGCGGCGGGTCATGAGGGTGATGAAGGCCCACTGGATGTGGGCTTCGGCGTGGGACATGAGGCGTTCGTAGTCCCTCGCGTTGCGGCGGGCCCGCATCGTCCACGAATTCGACCGCTCAACCACCCAGCGCTTGGGCAACAAGACGAAGCCCTTGGCGTCCTTGGGCCGGGAGACGACCTTGACGGTGATGCCGAGGGTGGTCTGGGCCCAGGTGCTGAACTCGTCTCCGCCGTAGCCGTTGTCCGCCCAGACCAGGACGATCTCGGGGTGCTCGGCGTGAAGGCGGGTCAGCAGGACGCGGGCCGCGTCCCGATCCTGGACGTCGGCGGGCGTGACGAGCAGGTCGACGAGCAGGCCGTCCTGATCAACCAGGAGGTGCCGCTTCCGCCCATTTATGTGTTCGTTCGCGTCGTAGCCGCGCGTCGCCTTCGACACGGTCTCCGCGCCCTTGACGGACGGCGAGTCCACGATCACCCGGACCGGCCAGGGACACCGCCGGCGGTACAGCCGCAACCGCCGACGGAGCTGGTCGAGGATGTGCCGCAGCACGCCGGCCTTCGCCCAGCGGGCGAAATACCCGAACACCGTGCGCCATGGAATGCCGAAGTCGGCGGGCAACGCACGCCATTTCGTCCCGTTGTCGGTGATGTAGCGGATGGCGTCGACCACGCGCCGGCGGGGCCACTTCTCCGGGGCCCCGCCCTTCGGGGTCCGGCAGGCGGGGGTGGGCAGGAGCCGTTCCAGGAGGGCCCATTCGATGTCGCTGGTGTCGGAGGGGTAGCGGTAGCGGGACAGTGGCACGACGGGGTGCCGGGCCGCGACCTGAAGAAGGGGCCAACTGCGGGGCGGTCGCGGCCCGTTGCCTTTCCGGGGTTCACTCCAGGTTGGCGAGGAGCTGCAGGGTGGACTCGATCGCGCCCATCTGCGCCATGACCGTGCGGATGTAGGGGTCGTCGGGCTTCTTCTTCTGGTGCGGCAGGTACGCGTATCACGGCACAGCCGAATGATCAGCTACACCACGTCAAGGGACATGATCCTCAGTCGCCCCGAGCGTGACCGCGAGCGCTTGGAACGCACGCTCCCCCGCTTCGCCCTTGGCCGGCGGAGTGCGGCTCCACCCCGACCGGGTGCGCCCCTTGGCGGGTTTCAGGTGCTGCCCGGCCTCGTCCCTGAAGACCATCCATGAGCCCAGGAACCGGGTCGTCCCCGTCTCCGGCTCGGCGGTCCTTCAACCCGCCTCCGGGGTATGCCGGTCGTCACGACTGCCCACCCTCGTCGATGTCGGCTTGGGATACGCGCACTCCGCGCAGGGCTCGGCCGGCAGCTCGGCCTTCGCCTCGTCGAGGAGGCGCTCGTACCCCGGCCTTGTGCCCTGTCCTCCCAAAGGTCCGGCGAAGTGACCAGTAGCTCAGAGCGACCGGTCGGCGCCTTCGGCATGGAGGGCAGCGAAGTCGGCGTGGGCCGCTCCGACGGCTTCGGGGTACGCCTGGCGCTTCTCGTGCTCGGCGAGCGCCCGGTAGATGCTGGCCAGGCCGGGGTTCTGTCCCTTGCGCTTGCCAGTGGGGTGATCAGGTCGGGCCGGATCTTCTCGACGGACTCGCCCGCCGCGCGGCGCCGCAGCACGGTGTGCAGCATGTCGTCGGTGATGACGGGGGGCCGGCCGCCGTGCTTGCCCTTGCGGGAGGCGGCGTCGAGCCCTTCGAGGGTGGCTTCACGGATGCTCTCGCGCTCGGTCTCGGCCATCGCGGCGAAGAACCCGAACAGCATCCGGCCGCGGGCCGGACGGGTCGTAGATGCCGGGCAGCGGGCCGGCCAGCATCTCCAAGGCCAGGCCGTGGGCGGTCAGGTGGTCGGCCAGCGCCGTGAGTTCGGCGGCGTCGCGGCCGAGCCGCTTCATCTCGTACACGGCGCCTGTGCGCCGTCGTCGACAGGGGTAACGTTGCTTGATGGGACACGATCACTCTGTACCGGGGTTGCCGGCCCCTGGCCAGCGGGGGCCCGACGGGACCAGGCCTGCCTCGTACGCGGAGATGGCCGCCTCCACTCGGTTGCGTGCGCCCAGCTTCGCAAATACCGCGCTGACGTGTGCTTTCACCGTGCCCTCGACGAGGTGCAGCCGACTCGCGATCTCCGCGTTGGACAGTCCCGTCCCGAGTCCGGCGAGCACCTCGCGCTCCCGTTCGGTGAGCCGCTCCAGTGAGCGGTGAGGGTGCGCAGCCCGGTGGGCGCGCAGCCCGGCGATGACCCGGCCAGCGACCCGCGGGGACAGGTAGGCCCCGCCGGCTCCCACCGCCCTTACCCCGTTGAGGAGTTCTCTCGGGTCGTCCGCCTTCAGCAGGAAGCCGTCGGCGCCCTCTTCCAGGGCCCGGGTGACGTACTCGTCCTGGCCGAAGGTCGTCAACATGATCACACCGATCGCTGTCGACTCCCGGTGGAGCCGCGCCGCTGCCGTCAGCCCGTCCAGGCCAGGCATCTGGATGTCCAGCAAGACCACGTCCGGCCGGTGCAGGCGGCTGAGCGCGAGGGCCTCATGCCCGTCGCTTGCCTCGGCGACCACCTCAACGTGCTCGTCCCGGGCGAGGATGGCCAGCACCCCCGCCCGGACCGTCGCCTCGTCGTCGGCCACCAGGACCCGGACCGGCCGACTGCCCGGTGTTGTCTTTTCCACGCGGCGAGCCTACGGCCGACGCACAGCCGTGCGAAGGGCGGGCTCCACAGATTCAGTCCCGAGTCCGGGCACACCCCTGACGAACGGCAGGACGCTGCTGTCGTTCGACCCATGGGCGCCGGCGCCGCGGGCTTCTAGCGTCGCTCTCGTACAGGAAGCGCGGTGGCCGCCCAGGGCTGCGCACCATGCGTCGGTCGGTGCGCGCCGCCGTCGGCTTCCGCGTTCGGCGACCGACACGAAGGAGTTTCGTGATCACCCTTCGAGGACTGACCAAGCGTTACGGCGAGACCATCGCCGTGGACGGTCTGAGTCTTGACATCAAGAGTGGGCAAGTGACTGGCTTTCTGGGGCCCAACGGTGCCGGAAAGTCGACCACGATGCGCATGATTCTCGGCCTTGACCATCCGTCCGGGGGTGAGGCGCTCATCGATGGCAAGCCGTACTCCTCGATGCGCCACCCGATCCGCGAGGTCGGCGCGCTTCTGGATGCCAAGGCGCTGCACCCGGCCCGTTCCGCACGCAGCCACCTGGTGGCGCAGGCGCGTAGCAACGGCATTCCGCTGCGCCGGGTGGACGAGGTGCTGGAGACGGTCGGCCTGGCGAAGGTTGCGCGGCGCTCCGCTGGGGCGTTCTCCCTCGGTATGTACCAGCGGCTGGGCGTGGCGGGCGCGCTGCTCGGCGATCCACAGGTACTCATCTTCGACGAGCCGGTCAACGGCCTCGACCCCGACGGTGTCCGCTGGGTGCGTGAACTCGTGCGGTCCCTGGCCGCAGAGGGCCGGACGGTCTTCCTGTCCAGTCACCTGATGAGTGAGATGCAGCTGACCGCCGACCAGCTGGTCATTATCGGACGGGGCAAGCTTCTGGCCGACACGCCGATGGCCAACCTGTTGGCCAGCAGCTCGCTGTCGTCGGTGCGGATGCGCACCCCGGACGTGGCACACCTGCGCACGCTGATCGACCATCTCCGGAAGGACGGCGACGTGAACGTGGAGTCGCCCGCGGCCGACGAGCTTGTCGTGAAGGGCCGTAGTGTCGAGCAGATAGGCGACTTGGCCTACCGGCTGGGGCTGCGGCTGCACGAACTGCGGACCGTCTCCGCTTCGCTGGAACAGGTCTATATGGAACTGACCGCGCAGAGCGTGGAGTACGCAACGGGCGCCCCTGTGTTCGGTGGCACGAATTCCAAGGAGACGCAGGGAGCGGGAGCATGAGCACCATGTCGGCTGACGTGAGAGACGGCCGCCGTGGGCGCATGGTCTCCGGCCACACCGGTGGCGGATTCGTTGGCGCGTTCACCTCGGAGTGGACCAAACTGTGGACCATCCGCACGCCGTACGTCTGCCTGCTGGTTGGCCTGATCGTGACTGCGATCTTCACTTTTTACTACGGGTCGATCGCTCGGATCAACGACAAGCCGATCCAGCCGGTCGGCAACGCCTCGGTGTCCTCGGTCATCCTCACCCAGTTCGCCCTGGTGATTCTTGCGATGACGATGGTGACGAGCGAGTACTCCACGAGCAGCATGCGCACCTCGCTGCTGTGGGTGCCGGTCAGGCCCCGCGTGCAGCTGGCCAAGGCGCTCCTGAGCGCCTTGGTGGGCTTCGTCACCGCAGTGGGATGGGCTGTGCTGGGCATCGCCCTGGCCTGGGGGCCCTTCCGGGGTCACGCCAGCTTCGCGCTGTCAAAGGTGGTGTACCAAACCGTTGCCATGGGCGTCTATTCCGCCCTCGTCTGTGTGATGACGGTGGGGGTGTCGTTCGCCTTGCGGACGGCGGCGGGCTCCGTGGCCATGATTTTCTTCGTGGTCTCCGCGCTGCCCAGCATGCTGGTCGGACTGGGGGGCCCGGTGCTGCTGGCCATCAACAAGTACATGCCGCAAACCGTGGGTGGCTATTTCATGCTGGGTGATGGCAAAGCCCCGTTCCCGGATGTCGTGAGCTTGCTGATCCTGCTGGTGTGGGCAGTCATCGCGCAGGGGGCCGGTCTCTTCGTGCTGCGACGGCGTGACGCCTGAACAGCGGCGCAACCGGCCGAACGCCCTCACCGTGTACCCCCCCCGCGTCGGGCGTCCGGGTTCGTCCCACAGAATCGCCCCTGACCGGTGAGGACATCCAGCGGAAGGACGGCCGACGCGCCATGCTGCACACGCGTATCACCTCAGCCAGGCCCGTGTTCGCCGACGTGGCTCTGTGGGGTGTGCTCGCAGCCGCCACCGGCTTCGGGTTCTGGGACGCGGGTTCGGCCTCCCTGGTTCTGGATCTGTTCCTCCCCTTGGCCGTGCTGGTGGTGGCGGTGCCGTGGTCCCGCCGCCAGCCGGCGGCCGCCGTTGTGCTGGTCAACGGGCTGTGCGTGTTGGGCCTGTCCGACTCCGCGACTCCCGGCAACGCCCACGTCCTGTCGTTGGTCGCCGTGAGCTGTCTGCTGGGTGCCCGGGTCGCCGCGGCATGGCGCCCGCTCCTGGTGCTCGCCGGGTGCGCAGCGGTCGATCTCGCGACATGCGCGGTGCTGCGAACGCCTCCCGTATGGTGGCTCTACGCGATGACCGTGCTCCCCGCAGCCCTTTTGCTGCCCTGGCTGGTTGGACGGCATTGGCGTGGCCGGCGGGATCTCGTGAGGGAGGGCTGGCGGCTGGCCCGGAGCCTGGAAGAGCGCCAGCATCTGGTTGCGGAGCGGGCGCGGCTGACAGAGCGCGCGGATATCGCGGCCGACATGCACGATTCCCTCGGCCACGCCCTGAGCCTGGTCGCCCTGCGGGCCGGGGCCCTGGAACTCTCGCCCGACCTCACCAACCGCGACCGCGCCGACCTCGCCGAGCTGCGCAGGACGATCGCGGATGCGGTGGAGCAACTGCGGGAGACCGTCGCCGTCCTGCACGACCCGCCCGGCACGGACAAGGATGCGGTGCTGCCCGTCAACGGCACCGTCGAGGATCTCCTCTCACGGGCGGCCGCTTCCGGGGTGCCAGTGCAATGGGAGCGGCGCGGGGCGGTGCCCGAGATGTCCCCTCTCGTCGAACGCGGGATGCACCGGGTGGTGCGGGAGGCCCTCACCAACGCGGTGAAACATGCGCCGGACTGTTCGATCAGGGTGCGGATCACCCATGAGCCCGACCGTACCGTCGTGAGCGTCGTGAACGCCGCTCCGTCGGCTGGCGGACCGTCACACGCACGTGAGAGCTTGGCAAGCGGCGTCGGCGGCCGGGGGCTGACGGGGCTTCGGGAGCGGGTGACGGTCCTCGGCGGCTCGATGCGCGCCGGGCCCGGCGAAGGCGGGTTCCACGTCACCGCTGTCCTCCCGCATCAGGCCACTGCCACCGCCCGTCGCGGGACGCCGGCGCCAGAACCAGGATCGGCGGATGGAACGCCGGTCGGGAACCGAGGGCCCGCGTCGACGTCCGAATCCGCTCCCCACCTGGACCCGGAGACAGACGCAGCACCGGGCACCGTCGTACCGGAGTCCGCCAAGCGGCTCGCCTCCGTACGGAGCGACGCCCGTCGCCGCTCCGCCGTCGCCCTCGTGGCACCTGTCGTCGCAGCCGTCTTCTTCGTACCATCCGCCTTCTACCTGGCCTGGCAACTGACCACGAGCGTGCTGCCGCCCTCCCGGTACGAGGAGTTGACCACCGGCCGGCCTCGCGTCGAACTCGCCGCTCTCCTGCCGGCCCGCGCCTATCCCTACCCGTCCGACCAGGCCCGTTCCGCATCCCGACCGCCCGGCACATATTGCGAGTTCTACCGTTCGGGCCGCGATCTGTTGGGCGAAGTGGACCTCTACCGGCTCTGCTGGTCCGGCAACACGCTCATGACGAAGGACATCGTGCCCGCACGCCGCCCCTGACCGCCCCGAACAGAGCGAGAACCATGAAGTACGTCATACGCCGGATCGCGGCGGAGGAGTGGCGCGAGCTGCGAGCGATACGACTTGAGTCCCTGCTGAACTCGCCCGACGCCTTCGGCGTCCGTCACGCCGACGCTGTCGCGCTCTCCGACCGCACGTGGCGGAAGCAGACAGAAAGGGCCGCGGCGGCGGCCGACGACGCACTGTTCGTGGCCATCGACGAGACCGGCTCCTGGGCCGGAACCGCCGGGGTCGCACCCCTGGACGGCATCCCCGACACCGCACACGTGCACGCCGTCTATGTCGCCCCGGCGCACCGCGGTCCGGACGGTCCGGCGCGGGCGCTGATGGAAGCGGCAATCGACTTCGCACGCGAGCACACCGATTACACCTGGCTCACCCTGGGGGTACGCGAGGACAATCACCGCGCCATGGCCTTTTACCGACGCATCGGGTTCCACGACCTCGGGAAAACCATCCCCTACCCGCTGGACTCCACCAAGTTCGTGCGCATTCTGGGCTGCCCCGACTTCCGTGTCTGCCGAGTAGCACATCGAGGAGGCGGACGGAGCGGTCCCTATCCACCTCGCTCGTCGTTGCCGTCGTCATCGTCATCGTCATCGTCATCGTCATCGAGGCCGACGGCATCCGGGTCGCGCAGCGGGCGCAGGCCGTCGACCAGCTGAGATGCGGTGAAACTGTAGCGGCCCAGGACGTTCAGATGCCGCTGTCCTGTTCGAAGCTGCGGAGCAGGTCCGCCGCCACGCTCACCGCGATCGTGGCGGGCTCCTTCCCGCCGATCCCGGGGATCCCGATCGGGGTCTTGATCCGGTCGATGGCATCCGGGGCGTGACCGCCCTCGGTGGCCAGGCGCTGCCGGAACCGCGCCCACTTCGCCGAGGAGCCGATCAGACCGATCGAGCCGAGGCCGGCGGTGCGCAGTGCGGCGTCGCACAGCGCGGCGTCCTCGGCGTGGTCGTGCGTCATGATCAGCACGTGCGCACCGGGCGGCAGCTCGGCGAGGACCTCCTCCGGGAGCAGCGGCGTGTGGTGCACCCGGATCTGCGCCACCGCGTCCGCGAGCACCCCGAGCCGCTCGCCGGACAGCATGTCCGGGCGGGTGTCGACCAGGTGCAGATCGAGGTCGTGGCGGGCCAGGATGCGCGCCAGCTCCAGCCCGACGTGCCCGACGCCGAAGACCGCCACCGCCTCGACCACCGGCAGCGGTTCGAGCAGCACCGTGACGGAGCCGCCGCAGCACTGCACCCCGTGCGGGCCGGTGACCTTGTCGTTGAGGGCGAACTCCAGGATCTCCGGCTCGGGGCGGGCCGCACCGGTCAGCTCGCGTGCCCGGTCGATGGCGACGGCCTCGATGTTGCCGCCGCCGATCGACCCCCAGGTCTCGGTGCGTCCCACGACGAGCTTGGCACCGGCCCGGCGCGGGGCGTGGCCGCGCACCGCCGCGACGGTCACCAGCACGCCGGGCTCCCGGCGTGCCCGCAACCGCGCGACCGCGGCCACCCAGCCCGTGTCAGGCATCGCTCGGCGCACCCGCCCCGACGGCGAGCGGGCGGGCGTCGGGTGCCGGCCCGCCGTACGGTGTGCCGCCCCGGCGGGCCGACTCGACCGCCCAGTACACCGCCTCGGGCGTCGCCGGAGAGGCGAGTTCCACGCTGACCCCGGCGGGCCCGAAGGCCGCAGCGGCCTGCCGCAGTGCCTCCCGCACCGAGAAGGCCAGCATCAGCGGGGGTTCGCCCACCGCCTTCGACCCGTAGACCGCGCCCTCCTCCGTGGCGTTCTCCAGCAGCCTGACGTTGAACTCCTCGGGCATCTCCGAGAAGCTCGGCAGCTTGTAGGTGCTGGCCGCCCGGGTCAGCAGCCGCCCGCGGTGCGGACCGTCCCCGGCGTCCCATCGCAGGTCCTCCAGCGTCAGCCAGCCCGCGCCCTGTACGAAGCCGCCCTCGACCTGACCGACGTCGATCAGGGGGGAGAGGCTGTCGCCGACATCGTGGACGATGTCCACCCGCCGGATCCGGTAGGCGCCGGTGAACCCGTCCACCTCCACCTCGGCCGCGGCGGCGCCGTAGGAGAAGTACTTGAAGGGTGAGCCCCGGAACGCCTTGGCGTCCCAGTGCAGGCCCTCGGTTCGGTAGAAGCCTGCCGCCGACAGCTGGACGCGCTGGAAGTAGGCGGTGCGTACCAGGTCGTCCCAGTCCAGTTCCGCGTCGCCGCCCAGGACGCGCGCGACGCCGTCGACGATGCGCACGTCCGAGGCGTTCGCACCCAGCCGGGTACCGGCGACCTGGAGCAGCCGCTCGCGGATCTGCTCGCAGGCGTTCTTCACCGCGGCGCCGTTGAGGTCCGCCCCGGCGCTGGCCGCGGTGGCGGAGGTGTTGGGCACCTTGTCCGTGCGGGTGGGGGCCAGCCGCACCTTGTGCAGCGGGATGCCCAGCGTGGTCGCCGCCACCTGCAGCATCTTGGTGTGCAGGCCCTGTCCCATCTCGGTGCCGCCGTGGTTGATCAGGACCGAGCCGTCCTTGTAGACCAGCACCAGCGCGCCGGCCTGGTTGAAGGCGGTGAGGTTGAAGGAGATCCCGAACTTGATCCCGGTGACCGCGAGCGCCCGCTTGGTGTGCGGGTGAGCGGCGTTGAAGGCCGCGATCCCGGCCTGGCGTTCGGTGATCCGGGCGTCGCCCCGGACCTGGTGCCAGACGGTGGAGATCCGTTCGGGGTGCAGGACCCGCTGTCCGTATGGCGTCGCGTGGCCCGGCCGGTAGAAGTTGCGTTCGCGCAGTTCCATGGGGTCCAGGCCGAGCAGCGGCGCGCACCGGCCCATGATGTCCTCGATCACCCGCATGCCCTGCGGTCCGCCGAAGCCGCGGAAGGCGGTGTTGGAGACCTTGTTGGTCCTGGCGATACGGCCGGTGACCCGTGCGTTGGGGATCCAGTAGGTGTTGTCGATGTGGCACAGGGCGCGGGCCACGACCGGCTCCGACAGGTCCAGGCTCCAGCCGCCGTCCGCGGTCAGGGTCGCCTCCAGGGCCTGGATGCGGCCCTCGGTGTCGAAGCCGATCTTCCACGCGGCGTGGAAGCCGTGGCGCTTGCCGGACATGGTGAGGTCCTGGGTGCGGTTGAGCCGTACCCGGACCGGCCGGCCGGTGAGCCTGGCACCCAGCGCGGCGACGGCCGCGAACCCGTGGGGCTGCATCTCCTTGCCGCCGAAGCCGCCGCCCATGCGCAGGCACTGCACGGTCACCTCGTGGCTGTGCAGGCCGAGGACGTGCGCGACGATCTCCTGTGTCTCCGAGGGGTGCTGGGTGCTGCTCTGGACGAACATCTGCCCGTTCTCGTCGACGTGGGCCAGCGCCGCGTGCGTCTCGAGGTAGAAGTGCTCCTGGTCGGAGAACTGGAACTCGCCGGTGAACACGTGCGCGGAGTCGCCGAAGCCGGCGTCGACGTCTCCGGTCTCCATCAGAGGCCGGGCGCCGTGGAAGCTCCCGGCCTCCATCGCCTCCCGCAACGTGATCACGGAGGGATGCTCGTCGAGGTCCACCTCGACGGCCGCCGCACCCAGCCGCGCCGCTTCCAGGCTCTCCGCGAGCACCCAGGCGACGGCGTGGCCGTGGAACATGACCGTGTCGGGGAACAGCGGTTCGTCATGCTTCATCCCGGCGTCGTTGACGCCGGGCACGTCCGCTCCGGTCAGTACGCGGACCACGCCGGGCACGGCGAGCGCGGGTCCGGTGCGCAGCGCGGTGATCGTGCCGTGGGCCCGCATCACCTGGACCGGATAGGCGTGCAGGACGTCCTTGGTGCGGTGAACCAGGTCGTCGGTGTAGAGAGCGGCGCCGGTGACGTGCAGACCGGCGCTCTCGTGCGGCAGCGGAAGGCCGACGACGGGCCCCTCGGGGCGTTCGGACAGTTGGCTCATGACGACACCGCCTCGGTGGTTCGCGCGTACAGCTTCAGCAGGCTCTGCCCGAGCATCGCGGAGCGGTACCCGGCGCTGGCCCGATGGTCGTCCATCGGCGTGCCCTCTTCCCGCAGCACCCGGGCCGCGGCCTCGACGGTCCCTGCCGTCCAGGGCTCGCCCTCCAGGGCGGCCTCGGTGGCGAGGGCGCGGATGGGGGTGGCGGCCACACCGCCCAGGCCGATCCGTGCCGTGCGGACCATCCCGTCCTCGATGTCGAGGGCGAAGGCGACGGCCACGCTGGAGATGTCGTCGAAGCGCCGCTTCGCGATCTTGTGGAAGGCGGTGACGGGCGGCAGCGGCAGCGGAACGCGCACCGCACGGATCAGCTCACCGGGACGGCGCACGCTCTGCCGGTAGCCGGTGAAGTAGTCGCGGAGGGGGACCTCGCGCTCGCCGTCGGCGCCGGAGAGCACCAACGAGGCATCCAGCGCGAGGAGTACGGGCGGACTGTCGCCGATGGGGGATCCGGTACCCAGATTGCCGCCGAGGGTGGCGCTGTTGCGGATCAGGCGGGAGGCGAACTGCGGGAACAGCTCCGCCAGCAGCGGGACGCTGCCGTCGAGCCGGCGCTCGATCTCCGTGAGGGTCTGGGCGGCACCGATCTCGATGTGGTCGGATCCGACGTGCAGCGCGCGCAGCTCGGGCAGCCGGTCGACCGCGACCACGCATGGGGCCCGGCGGGAGAGGATGTTGACCTCGACACCCCAGTCGGTGCTGCCGGAGACGACCACCGCGTCCGGCCGTTCCCGCAGCATCCGCAGCGCGTCGGCCAAGGTCTCCGGCCGCAGGAACGTGCTGTCGCCCTGCGTGTAGGCGGTGGCGGCCGGCTCCGGCGGCGCCTGCTCGCGGCGCTGCGCCAGGGGGTCGTCCTCGGCGGGCATGCCGACGGCGAACGCGGCGTCGCGGATCGGGCGGTAGCCGGTGCAGCGGCACAGGTTGCCGCTCAGCGCGTGTAGATCAAAGCCGTTCGGGCCGTGCTCGGAGCCGGTGCCGTCGGCCGACCCGGCGTGCGCGCAGCGGCCGGGCCGGTAGTACTCGGAGGCCATGCTGCAGACGAACCCCGGTGTGCAGTAACCGCATTGGGAGCCACCGCGGACGGCCATCTCCTGCTGTACGGGGTGCAGTACGGCCGGGGCTCCGGACGTGTCGGCGGCGGCGAGGCCCTCGGAGGTGACGACCTCCTGGCCGTCGAGCGCCGCGACCGGGACCAGGCAGGCGTTGACCGCCACCCAGTCGGTGGGCTTGTCCACCCCCGGACGGGCCACCAGGACGGAACAGGCGCCGCATTCGCCCTCGGCGCAGCCCTCCTTGGTACCGGTCAGGCCCCGCTCGCGAAGGAAGTCGAGCGCCGTGGTGTGGGGTGGGGCCGGTGAAATCGGGGTTTCTTTCCCGTTGACGGTGATGCGCGCCGCTACCATCGCGCGGCCTCATTCCGGCGCACGGTCGATCGGACTGTCCAAGTCGCCATGTCAGGTGCTTTCTCTTCCGTGGTCGCAGCCGGGCACACCGCGGTACCGCAGCGCGACGGGTCGGCACGCGACGGCGTGCCGTAAGGGGTGACATAGATGAGAAGACGCCGGGGCCGCAATCGGCACGCCGGCGAGGGGGCTGCTCAGCAGCCGTGTGCTACACGACCCGGAGCCCAGGCGATCTGGTGTGCGAGGCGAATCAGCGCGGAGACGGTCGACATCCGGTTTCGCCTCCTTCCAGCAGCTCACGAGCGGGGTGCGGTCGAAGGTACGTTGCCGCAGGTTCATCGGTCAAGCAGGAGCCCGCCCATGCCGGCCGATCCGGACCGGCGGCGGGGCCGCCCCGGGCGCGCGCCGCGCACGGGGCGCTGTCAGGGGGCCCCGCCGGTCAGCAGTGCCTCGGCCACGGACGTACGGGCGTACAGCACGAAGCGGCCGGTCCGGTGGGCACTGACCAGGCCGGCGTCGCGGAGCGCGGTGAGGCACTGGGACACTCCCGCCGCCGACAACCCGGTACGGCCGGCGAGTTCGGTCGTGGTGGCGGGCGAGTCCAACTCGGCCAGCAGCAGGGACCGCGAGCGGCCGAGTACGGCGGCCAGGACGCCGTCCCGGGCGGCCGTACGGGGCTCCCACAGGGAGCCGATCCCGCGGGCCGGATAGGCCAGTTGCGGTGGGTCCGGCGGCGCCAGGCGGGTGAACGGGACCGGCCCGGTGAACACCGACGGGATCAGCAGTAAGCCGGCGCCGGCCTGCTGCCGGGACAGTGGCGCGCGCCGGCCGGCCAGCCGGAGGGCACTGTCGTCCCAGCTCACCGAGGAGTGGAGCTCGCTCAGGAGGCGCCCCGCGCCGTGCTCGGCCACCTGCCGGGCCCGGTGGAAGACGTCGGCGTCGAGCACCGCCCGGATCCGCACCCAGTAGGGCGCCAGAGCGACGGCCCAGTAGGCCTCGATCTCCTCCGCGACCCGCTCCAGAAGGCGCGGCACGTCGTCGTACAGGCCGCGGAGCCCGGGGCCGCTACGGCCCTGCTCGCCCCACAGCCGGTCGAGCTCCCCGCGTACCCGGTCGGCGGGCGTGGTCCGGATCGCCGCGAGTTCCTCCTCCAGCGTGGGGGACGGCCCGGTGGGCGCGGGATTGAGGAAGTCGGGGACGTACCCCGAGCGTGGTACCAGCTCGGCGAGCCGGCCCCGGTCGAGCCCCGCGGCCGCCAGCCGTGGCCGCACCTGCGCGGTCCAGGCCCGGTGCACGGCGTGCTCGTGCCCCGACCGGAGCAGGCGCATGCTGGGCCCGACCTCCCACATGGGTGAGACGGCGAACCTCATCCGCGCCAGGTCGCCCACCGAGAACGCCAGTTCAGCCCGCACCGCCACCCCGAGGATTCACACATGTCCGAACTGATGGGCAGGCAGCCTACCCGCCGACGATCATCCGGTGCATGACCTCACAGACGATCACAGCGGCAGGCACCTGGAAGCTCGGCGACCGCACGGTCCACCGGATCGGTTTCGGCGCGATGCGCCTGGCCCAGAGCGGCGAGGCCCTCGTCAAAGACGCCGTCCCGCGCGACCGCGGCCAGGCCGTGGACGTCCTGCGCCGCGCGGTGGACCTCGGCGTGAACCACATCGACACCGCGGCGTTCTACTTCTCCCCGCTGCGCTCCGCCAACGAGCTGATCAACCGCGCCCTGGCCCCGTATCCCGAGGACCTGGTGATCGCCACCAAGGTGGGGCCCGGCCGTGATCCCTCGGGCGAATGGACGCCCCACGCCCGGCCGGAACAGTTGCGCGGTCAGGTGGAGGAGAACCTCCGGCAGCTCGGCCGCGACCACCTGGACGTGGTGAACCTGCGGATCGTCGGCGCCGATTCGATCGCCGAACGCTTCGGAGTGCTGGCGGAGCTGCGGCAGGCCGGTCTCGTCCGGCACCTGGGGCTGTCCAACGTACGGCCCCACCACCTGGCCGAGGCACTGGCCATCGCACCGGTGGTGTGCGTGCAGAACATGTACGGCCTGGGGGTACAGCCCGGACAGGACGCGTTCCTGCGCTCCTGTGGTGAACAGGGCATCGCTTTCGTGCCGTTCTACTCGATCGCCGGCGGCGGACGGGAGGCCGGCGCGTCGGGGGAGGACAGCGCCGAGGTGCGCGAGGTCGCGTCGGCGCACCGGGCGAGCACCGCTCAGGTCAGGCTGGCCTGGACGCTGCAGCGGGGACCGCACGTCCTGGCGATCCCCGGCACGGGCGACCCGGAGCACCTCGCGGCCAATGTGGCCGCCGGCGCCCTGCGCCTGTCGACGGCCGAACTGGCCCTGCTGGACGCCCTGCACTCCCGCGAGGGCGCCCGGGCGCACGAAGCGCGCGGCCCGCAGCGGTCCGCCGGAGGCGGTGGCGCCCCGGGGGGCGCGGGCTGAGCTCCGCCCCCGCCGGCGGGGCACCTCGGCTCCGCAGGACGAGGGGGGTGCGCACGGACGTCCGTCGTGAACGGGTCCCGGAGCGGGGGGTGATGGACGTGCGCCGCGGCCGCGAGCCGGTGGTTTGCGTGGGTCGGCGGCAGAGCCTATCGTCCCTAAAAGCAAATCAATTGCTTTTAGGGGGCGCTTGCCCTCCGTGGACGACAAGGAAGGCTTCCCCCGTGCACCCAGCACCGCCCGCCGTCGCACCGTCCTGGACGGTCGGCTCCGTCGTCGTCCGACGCATCGACGAGATCCCCCTGCCGCCGCAGACCGGCCCGTGGCTCCTGCCGGCCGCCACTGCCGGCGTCGTCTCCGAACGGGACTGGCTGCGGCCCGACTTCGCGAGCCGGGACGGTGTCCTGCGGCTGGACAGCCACAGCTTCGCGATGGTCGTGGACGGGCTGCGCGTCCTCGTCGACACCGGTATCGGCAACGGCAAGACGCGGGCCAACCCGGCCTGGCACGACCTGCGCACCGACTACCTCGAACGCCTCGCGCGGGCGGGGTTCCCGCCGGAGTCCGTCGACCTGGTCCTGCTGACCCACCTGCACACCGACCACGTCGGCTGGAACACGCGCGAGGTCGACGGCGGCTGGGTCCCGACCTTCCCCCGCGCCCGCTACCTCACCTCGAAGGCCGAATACGACTTCTGGGCGGCCCGCGACATGGACGAGGCGCGGGCGGCGATGTTCCGCGACTCCGTACACCCGGTCGACGCCGCGGGGCTGCTGGAAGCGGTGGACGTGCCCGCCGGCGGCGTCACCGTCGCCGCCGGCCTGGAGCTGGTGCCGGCTCCGGGCCACACGCCCGGCCACGTGGCCGTACGGGTGACCAGTGGTGACGCCACGGCCCTGATCACCGGGGACTGCATCCACCACCCCGTGCAGCTGGCGCGGCCGGAGATCGGCAGCTGTGTCGACATCGACCCGGAGCTGGCCGAGGCGACGCGCCGCTCGCTGCTCGCCTCGCTCGCCGACACGGACGCACTCCTCCTCGGTACGCACTTCCCCCCGCCCACCGCCGGCCGCGTGGTCATCGACGGGGGCGCCTACCGGCTCGAACCCGTTCCCGGCCGGCCGGCGGACGCCGCGTCCTGACGTGCCGAGCGGGCGGCGGTACGGGACGGCGCGGCGGCCCGGCGGGGGGCGTCGAAGCCGTCCAGGAGGTCCCGCACGAGCGTGCGCGCGTACGCGGCGGTGAGACCCGGAGGATCTGTGGGATCCACGCGCTCCGCGGGGTTCCCCGAGCGGAAGAGGATGCGGTACATCATGGGCGCCACGACCCGGTCGAGGACCAGCTCCACCCCGGGGGCGTCCTCGCCGCGCACCGCGGCCCGGGCGAGCACGACCTCGATCTGCTCCGCCGCGTACTGCGAGCACCGCGCGGCGTTGGCGCCGTCGGGGGCCCCGAGCAGGGCGTCGCGGAGGTAGGCGCGGCCGACTGGCGAGGCCATCTCCTCGATGAACTGCTCGGCCCAGTGCCGCAGGTCCGCGGCCAGGCTGCCGTGGTCCCGCGGCGGTGCGTCCGGCCGCAGCTTCTCCACGGCGACGTCCGACAGCAGCTCCTGGAGGCCGCCCCAGCGCCGGTACACCGTCGACGGGGTGACACCGGCGCGCGCCGCGATCAGCGGAATGGTCAACTCGGTCCGGCGCGCCTCCGCCTGGAGTGCGCGCACCGCCGTGTGGACCGCCTCCTGGACGCGGGCGCTGCGGCCGCCGGGGCGGATCATCGGTTTGCCGGGCACGGCAGCAGCTTAAGGCAGAGTCCTTGCTCCACCGGGTGTGCGGGTCGGCCGGGCCGGTGAGCGGCCCGGAGGCCGGCCGAGCCCGATATCCGGGCCGGGCGGCGGCGCGCTCGAAGACGGCCGTCTTGTGCGCCCGCCCGCCGGGAGTCCTCCTCCGGCGCCCCGCCGACTGCCCTACAGTGGACCCTCCGCGATCCGCAGGAGACCGACATGCGAGCCCAGCCGTCCGCGGGCCGACCGGACGACAGCGCAGACGCCCTGTTCGGCCTGGAGGACATCGACCCGGGGCGGGCTTCCCGCGCGCCGGCGGACGCCGGTCCGCTGTTCCGCGACAGCCCCACCGCCCGCCGGCTGCTGTCCGTACGGGCCGTCTTCGCCGAGCCCGCGGCCGCCGCCTCGCCACGCGGCAGGCAGGTCCTCGCCCGGTACCCGGACGCCGAGATCGTCCCCGTCGACTCACACTGGCGGATCCCCGACCTCCACGGGAACGAGGGGAACGTCGACCGCTGGGTCCGCATCAAGACCGAGACCCTGGTCCTGGGAGAGAAGAAGACGCTCACCACCCGCCCCAACGGCCGCTCCGCGGACTGGATCGCCCCCGGTCCGGCCAACGGCTGCGCCATGGCCTGCGCCTACTGCTACGTGCCGCGCCGCAAGGGCTACGCCAACCCGGTCACCGTCTTCACCAACATCGAGCGCATCATCGCCCACCTCTCCCGGCACCTGGTGCGCCTCGGCCCCAAACCCGAGCCCAACCAGTGCGATCCGACCGCCTGGGTCTACGACATCGGCGAGAACAGCGACTGCTCCGTCGATGCGTTGATCAGCGACAACGTGGCCGACCTGGTGCACGCCTTCGCGGGATGGCCCGCCGCCAAGGCGTCCTTCGCCACCAAGTTCGTCAACCCGGACCTGCTCCGCCTGGAGCCCCGCGGCCGGACCCGCGTGCGCTTCTCCCTCATGCCGCAGAGCGATTCCCGGCTGCTGGACATCCGTACCAGCCCGGTGGAGAGCCGCATCGCCGCCGCCTCGGACTTCCTGGACGCGGGCTACGAGGTCCACTTCAACCTCTCGCCGGTCGTGCTGCGGCCCGGCTGGGAACGGGACTGGTCCCTGCTGCTGCGGCACATGGACGATGTGCTGCCCGCGCGGGTGAAGGCACAGGCGGCCGCCGAGGTCATCATGCTGACGCACAACAAGGACCTGCACGAGCTCAACCTGGGCTGGCACCCCCGCGCGGAGGACGTCCTGTGGCAGCCGCGTCTCCAGGAGCCGAAGCGCTCGGAGAACGGCAGCTGGAACGTCCGCTACCGCAGCGGCGTCAAGGCCGGGGCCGTCCTGGCGATGCGCGACCTCGTCGCGGCACACGCCCCGTGGCTGCGGATCCGGTACGCCTTCTGACCGGGCGCCGGTGTCAAGCACATTGACAGAAGTCGAACACGATCGGACGCTGAGAGCGCTCTCAGGCTTCAATGAACGCACCCCCTGCCCACACCTCTCCGTCGGCAGGTCCCCCCCACACACAAGGAGGAGAGAGAGTGTTGCGCTTGTCGAGAGTGCTGGCGTTCGGCGTCGCGGCCCTGTCCGTCGGCGCCGGTGTGCTGTTCTTCGGCCCGCCGCCGTCCGCCGGGGCCGTTCCGGCCACCATCCCGCTCACTGTCAAGAACACCTCGGGACGCGGCGAGCCCGTCTACATCTACAACCTGGGCACACAGCTCGCGACGGGCCGGCAGGGCTGGGCCGACGCCGACGGAACCTTCCACCCCTGGCCCGCGGGCGGAAACCCGCCCACCCCCGCCCCCGACGCGTCGATCGCGGGTCCGGCCGACGGACAGACCAGGACGATCCGCATGCCCAAGTTCTCCGGACGCGTCTACTTCTCCGTCGGACGCAAGCTCGTCTTCCGGCTCACCACCGGCGGTCTGGTGCAGCCGGCCGTCCAGAACCCCGCCGACCCCAACCACGACATCCTGTTCAACTGGTCCGAGTACACGCTCAACGACGCCGGCCTGTGGATCAACAGCACCCAGGTCGACATGTTCTCCGCCCCTTACGCGGTGGGCGCCAAGGCCGCCGACGGCACGGTGAAGACCACCGGCCGCCTCAAGGCCGGGGGCTACGACGCCGTCTTCGGCGGGCTGCGTGCGGCCGGCTGGGGCGGCCTGATCCAGAGCCGCGCCGACGGCACCCCGCTGCGGGCGCTGGCGCCCGGCCACGGCATCGAGGCGGGTGGAATCCCGGCTGGAGTGATGAACGACTACATCGACCGCGTCTGGAGCAAGTACAGCTCCACCACGCTCACCGTGAAGCCGTTCGCGAACGAACCGGGCACCACCTACTACGGCCGGGTCTCGGGCGGCGTCATGAACGTCACCAACGGTTCGGGAGCGGTGGTCACCAGCTTCCGCAAGCCCGACTCCGACAGTGTCTTCGGCTGCTACAAGCTCCTCGACGCCCCCAACGACACCGTACGCGGCCCGATCTCGCGCACCCTGTGCGCGGGCTTCAACCGTTCGACGCTCCTGACCAACCCGAACCAGCCCGACGTGAACGGATCCGGCTTCTACCGCGACGCCGTCACCAACCACTACTCCCGCCTCATCCACGCGCAGATGGCCGACGGCAGGGCGTACGGCTTCGCCTTCGACGACGTGGGCGCCCACGAGTCGCTCGTGCACGAGGCCGATCCGCGGGAGGCCTTCATGACGCTGGAGCCCCTCGGCTGATCCCGTGTGCGGCCGGCCGGTCAGCGGGCCTCAGTGGTCGTGGCGCGCGCCGTGCTCCATCGGCCGGGGCCCGTCCGCGCCGGCCTCGCGGCCGAAGAGGGGCAGGGGAGCTTGCTCGCCGGGTCCCGTCGCGGTGAGGGGGATGTGCAGGCTCTGGCACATCCGCCGGGCGCGGGCCAGCGCGCTGAGGGTCATGGGGGAGGGGGACCGGCTGGGCAGTTCGACGGTGACCCGAGTCGGGCGGTGCGTGTGCACGAGGGACTCGATCTGCAGGGCTGCCGCGGCCCGGTCGGTGACGTGCAGCTCGTGCAGGATCCGTACCCGCAGCGTTCCATCGGCGATGTGGTGACTGATGACCATGTCGAACCTCCCCGCACCCGCCGGGATCCGGGCACCCCGCCGTCGGGGTCTCCGGATCCCAGTGTGCGGCAGCAGGCCTGCCCGGACGAGCCGGGCGGGTCAGGCCTTGAGGACCCGGCCCGCCACCGTCAGGGCCAGGCGGCGCGGAGCCAGCGTGGACGCCGTCGCCGAGAGCCGGTTGCGGAGGCCGACGACGATGCTGGGCGGTGTCCTGTCGCGTTCCAGCGCCCGGCGGGTCGCCGTGACGACCTGCTCGGGGGTGGCCATCCGCCCGACGGCGGCGTCCCGGCTGCCGACGACGTCGAAGAACTCGGTGCTGACCGGGCCGGGCGATACGGCGAGGACCCGCAGCGAGGAGGAGCGCGTCTCGTAGGCGACGGCCTCGGTGAAGTTCAGGACGAATGCCTTGGTGGCCCCGTACACCGCCATCGCAGGGGTCGGCTGGTACGCGGCCGAGCTGGCGACGGTGACGAGGGCGCCCCGGCCGTCGGCCGCCAGGTCCGGCAGGAACTGCCTGGTCAGCTCTGTCAGCGCCGTTACGTTGAGCTGGATCATCTCGCTGATCCGCGCGGGGTCTTGGTCGGCGAACGACCCGTGGCTGCCGAACCCCGCGTTGTTGACCAGTGTCTGGACGCGCAGCCCGAGTGCGTCGAGCTCCGCGTGCAGCCCGGCCGCGGCGCCCGGCCGGGCGAGGTCGGCGGCGACCGCGCGGGCCCGCACCCCGTGCCGGCTCCGGAGGTCCGCCGCGATCTGCTCCAGCCGGTCGGCGCGGCGGGCGACGAGCACGACGTCCGCTCCGCGCGCGGCCCACTGCTCGGCGAACTCGACGCCGAGGCCGGCGCTGGCCCCGGTGATCAGGGCTGTGGTTCCGCGGTATGTCATAGACACGGTTGGCGTTCCGTTCCTGTGGTCAGGTTGATGGGCGATACCGTGAATGTAGACAGAGTAAACATTGTTGTCAATGACAACATCGAGCGAGGGGAGGCCGCTTTGGCCGACACCGATCCGCCCTACCACCACGGCAACCTCCGGGAAGCGCTGCTGGCGCGCGCGGAGGCGGTCCTCGCGGCGTCGGGGGCGGACAGCCTGTCCCTGCGCGCCCTCGCCCGGGACCTCGGCGTCAGCCACGCGGCGCCGGGGCGTCACTTCCGCGACCGGCAGGCGCTGCTCGACGCGCTCGCCGTGGGCGGCTTCACCCGCCTCAACGACGACCTGCGGGCCGCCGTCGAGGCACCCGGCCCCGTCACCGCCCGGCTCGCGGGCATGGGGCGCGCCTACATCGCCTTCGCCGTGGCGAACGCCCCGCTGCTGAGCCTGATGTTCACGGTCAAGCATGCCGACGACTCCAGCGCCGAACTGCGCGAGCTCGGACATCAGAGCCTGGACATCGCCGCCGGGCTCGTCGCCCTCGCGCAGCGGGAGGGCGTCGTGCGGGCCGGGGAGCCGGACCGTCTCGCCCAGGTCGCCTTCTCCACCGTCCACGGCCTCGCGGCCCTGGCGGTCGGCTCCCTCCTGGAGGGCACCCCGCTGTCCGAGGCGACCGACCTCGCCCTCGACGTCCTGATCACCGGCCTCGCCGCCCCCGGCGGCGGCGCGGTACGGCCCGGTGCCTGACCGCTCGAAACGGTGACCCCGTCGGTGTCGCTCGGGGCCTGTCCTGCGGAGCCGGGTCGGCCCCTGGCCGCGATCCGCCGGACAGGCCCCTAGCGCATTCGGGTCCGCGGCGCCACCTCGTGGCCGCGCTGCGCGCCGGGTGCCGGAGGGTGCCGAGGGGTGAAGGCTCATGCATCCGAGGCGTCGGCGGGCCTTCGACCTCCTGTTACGCCGCCGACTGTCCGGGGGTGCCCATCAGGGGGGCCGGAATTCGTCGCCGTCGATGGCGCATAACGGTTCCTCCGGTCCGATGAACTCCAACGAAAGTGCGCGTACGGGCAGTTGGGCGTAGTTATGCTCCCGCCGACCGGTCAGAAGGTGACCCTTTTCCGATAATTCAAGGACGCCGATGGAGCATAGAGACATTCCGCCCAAAACAGCCCGTCCGGAGGCGGGGGCAAGCCGGGCGCTGCCCGTGATCGGGTCCCTGGCCGCCGTCTGCCTGGTCGGGGCGCTTGTTTCCTCCTCCGAACCGGTCGGCACGATCCTGATCGCCGCGGGCGGCCTGTGCACCGCGGCTGTCGTCGTCGAAGCCTTACGGCGCGGCCGCGCGCTCGCTGCCCGAACCGCCGAGATCGCCGCGCTCCAGCACACCCTGTCCCGGCAGGAGACCGAGGCGACCCGCCTGTCCGCGGTGGTGCTCCCCGAGGCCATCGAGCGGCTGCGCCGGGGCGAGGCGGCCGAGGAGGTGCTCACCTCCCTGGGCGGCCGTGCCGGCAACGGTAACCGCTGGGGCAGCGACGCCGCGCTCACCCCCCGCTTCAGGGCCGCCCTGCAAGCCGTACTGGCCCATGTCATCGACGCCGTCGACAACGAGGAGAGCCTGCGCGACTCGGCGCAGCGGGCCTTCGTGAACGTCGCCCGCCGCGTCCAGGCGATCGTCCATCAGCAGGCCCACGAGATGCGCGAGATGGAGGACCGGCACGGCCGCAACCCGGACGTGTTCGGCGACCTCCTGCGTCTGGACCACGGCACCGCCCTGATCGGCCGGCTCGCCGACTCCATCTCCGTCCTCGGCGGCGCGCGCCCCGGCCGGCAGTGGAGCAGGGCCGTGACCCTCTACAGCGTCATGCGCGGCGCGATGTCACGGATCATCGACTATCAGCGGGTCGAGCTCCACTCGGTCACCGAGGTCGCCGTCCTCGGCCCGGTCGTCGAGCCGCTCATCCACACCCTCGCCGAACTGCTGGACAACGCCACCCGCTACTCCCCGCCGCACACCCGGGTCCACCTGACCGCCGTCGAGGTGCAGTCGGGCATCGCCGTGGAGATCGAGGACGGCGGCCTGAGCATGAGCGAGGAGGCCCGTGCGCGGGCCGAGAAGATGCTCGCGCAGGCGCAGTCCGGCATCGACCTCAACGACCTGGGCGAGACGCCGAGGCTGGGCCTGGCGGTAGTCGGCCGGCTGGCGCAGGCGTACGGGTTCCAGGTCTCCCTGCGCTCCTCCGCGTACGGCGGTGTCCGCGCGGTGGTCATCGTGCCGCAGCACCTGATCACCACGGCGTCCGCGGCGACCGGTCTCGCCCACGGCATCGGCTCCTCCTCGGGTCCCAGGGCGGTGTCCGCCATACCGCGTGAGCACCCCGTCGACGCACCGTCGGCCGGCCCGTCCGTGCCCCGGCCCGCTCCGGCACCCGGACCCCTGTCCGGCCCGATGCCCGCCGACGGCGGGCCGACCACCGAACGCACGGCGACCGGTCTGCCGCAACGGCGCCGGAAGGACCGTGTCACCACCTCCGACGTCCGGCCGGCCGCGAGGCCGCAGCCGACGCACGACAACGGCCCGGGGATGTGGCTGGAGGCGTTCCACAGCGGGCTGTCGGGTGAGCCCGGCGAGGACCCGCCGGGCGGCCAGGACGCGTCGGGTTCAGCGACCAAAGGGGCGTAAACAGTGATGACTCAGCGAAGCAGCATGGACTGGATGCTCAAGGACCTGGCCGCCGGAGTGCCGCAGACGCGGCACGTGATCGTGCTGTCGGCGGACGGGCTGTGCGTGGCGCAGTACGGAGCCGAGACGGACACGGCCGACCGCCTGGCGGCCGCGTGCGCGGGCCTGCAGAGCCTCGCCGGAGCGGTGGCCGCCGAACTGCCCAGCTCCGAGGGCAGAATGCGGCTGGTCGTGATCGAGATGGACGGAGGCTTCTTCTACCTCATGGCCGCCGGAGACGGCTCCTACCTCGCGGTCCTCGCCGACGAGGGCGTCGACGCGGGCCTGATGGGTGCGCAGATGCGCAACCTGGTGACCCGAATGGGGGACCACCTGAGCAGCCCGCCGCGGCACGACGGGCAGCCCGCGTGAAAGAGCCGCCCGTGAGCTGGGAGGACAGCAGTCCCGAACGGCTCTACGTGATCACCGGCGGACGCAGTGGGCCCTCCACCTCCGTCCGCCTGGACCTCGTGACCCTGGTGGTGGCGAAAGGACCTCCCCGGCCCGAGATGCAGCCCGAGCAGGCCTCCATCCTGCGCATGTGCCAGTCACCGCTGTCGGTGGCCGAGATCTCCGCGTACGTGGGACTGCCCGTGAGCGTCGTCACCGTGTTGGTCGGAGACCTGATGGCCGCCCAGCGCGTGCACGTCCGCCCGCCCGTCCCCGCCGCGCAGCTACCCGACCTTGCTCTGATCGAGGCAGTGATCGATGGACTTCAGAAGCTCTGACCCGCCCTCCGGGCCGCGCGAGGCGGACGTACTGCCGCAGACGGCCGCGGCGGCCGTGAAGGTCGTGGTCGTCGGCGGGTTCGGCGTGGGCAAGACGACGATGGTCGGTGCGGTGAGCGAGATCAAACCGCTGACGACCGAGGAGACGATGACCCGGGCAGGCGTCGGCGTCGACGACACCTGGGGGGTCTCCCACAAGATCACCACGACCGTGGCCATGGACTTCGGCCGCATCAGCATCAATGACGAGCTCGTGCTGTACCTGTTCGGGACACCGGGCCAGGAGCGCTTCTGGTTCCTGTGGCGCGGGCTTTTCGAGGGCGCGCTCGGCGCCGTCGTGCTCCTCGACACCCGTCGGCTGGAGATCAGCTTCGACGTCATCGGACGCCTGGAGGAGCGCGGCGTCCCCTTCGTCGTGGCCGTCAACTCCTTCCCCGGCGCACCTGACCATCCCCTGGAGGAGCTGCGCGAGGCCCTCGACCTGCCCCCCGCCGTCCCCATCCTCGTCTGCGACGCCAGAAGGCGGGACTCCTCCCGCGACGTCCTGCTGACCCTCATGCGCTACCTGCACTCCCAGGCAGCCACCCAGGAGGCAATGTGAGCACCACCCCCACCCCACCGCCCGGGTGCCCCGCCCACGCCGCGGCGGCCCCGGGCGGCCTGTACCGCCTGCACGGGGCGGAAGCGCAGGCGGACCCCTTCGCCCTGTACGAGAAGCTGCGGGCCGAGTACGGCCCGGTGGCCCCGGTGCTCGTGAGCGGGGACCTGCCGGCGTGGCTGGTCCTCGGTCACCGGGAGAACCTGGACGTCGCCCGCACCTCGTCGCGGTTCGCCCGCGATCCCCGCGGCTGGCGCGACATGAGAGAGGGCCGGGTGCCGGCCGACACACCGCTCGGCCCCATGGTCACGTGGGTACCCGTGTGCAACTTCACCGACGGCCCCGTCCACGAGCGGCTGCGCGCGGCCGTCGTGGAGTCCCTGGAGCGCTTCGACAAGCGCGGCATCCGCCGCTACGTGACGCGGTTCGCCAACCAACTCGTCGACCAGATCGCGGCCCAAGGGTACGCCGACCTGGTGTCCGCCTTCTCCGACCAGCTCCCCATGCTGGTCATGACCCAGCTCATCGGGGCCCCCGACGAACACGGGCCGCTGCTGGTCAACGCGGCGCGCGACATGCTCCAGGGGACGGAAACGGCCCTCCAGAGCGACCGCTACGTCACGACCACGCTGGAGAACCTGGTCGTCGAGCGCAAGGCCAAGCCGGCCCGCGACCTCGCCTCCTGGCTGATCGAGCACCCCGCGGAGCTGACCGACACCGAAGTCCTCATGCACCTGCGCGTCGTGCTGATCGCGGCCTACGAGACCACCGCCAACCTGATCGCCAACACGCTGCGCACCGTCCTGACCGACCCGCGCTTCCGGGCCAGCCTCTCCGGCGGTCACATGACCCTGCCGGACGCATTGGAGCAGGTCCTCTGGGACGACCCGCCGATCAACACGATCATCGGGCGCTGGGCCACCGGGGACACCGTGCTCGGCGGCCGGCAGATCAAGGCCGGGGACATGCTCCTGCTCGCCCTCGCGGCGGGCAACGCCGACCCCCAGATCCGGCCCGACCCCTCGGTGTCCGTCCACGGCAATCGCTCCCACCTGGCCTTCAGCAGCGGCCCGCACGAATGCCCCGGCCAGGACATCGGGCGTGCCATCGCGGACACCGGCATCGAGGTCCTGCTGGACCGGCTGCCCGACCTCCAGCTGGCGGTCGACCCGAGCGAGCTCCAGTGGCGGGGCACTCTGATGTCCCGTCACCTGCTGTCGCTGCCCGTGCGGTTCGCACCGCGCTCCGCCCCGGCCCCCGCCCCGGCCCCGCAGCTTCCGGTGGAGCAGTCGGCCGGGCACCCCGTCCACCCGGTGGTCCCGCCGCAGCCGACGGCGCCCCCGCCCCCGGTCGCAGACGGCCGCAGGCGCCGTGGCGTGAGCTGGTGGCGGCGGCTGCTCGGCCGCCGCTGAGCCGGCACCCTCGTGCCGGGGTCCCCGGCCGTACCGGCCGGGGACCCCAGTCCCTTCCCGTTAGTCACGCAGGTGCCGCCACCAGGACGCCAGGGCCGGAAGATCCGGCGGCTCGGTGGCGCTGGCGCTGGGCCTCTCGGCGTACCGGATCATGAACCCGGCCTCGCCGAGCGGCAGTTCGTATCGGTTGCGGGGACTGGCGTACCGGGGTGCCCGGGCCTGCCAGGCGATGGAGCCGGCCACGTAGTGGCCCAGCCCCGCCAGGTGGCGGCGCAGTGCGACGTCCTCGTCGCCCGCGTCGTCCTCCAGCCGTGCCCGCACCCCGGTGAACAAGGCCATCACCCGGTCGCGCAGGCCCACGGCGAGCGGGACCGCCTCGGCGGGGGAACAGCTCTCCTGATGGGCGAGGATGTTGACGAGGTTGATCTCGCGGGGTTCCAGGTGGTCGTCCTTGTCGTAGGAGAACAGGTCGTTGTCCGCGCTGACGACGAATCCGGCCGCTTCCGTGAGGGCCGTCAGGGCGGGGGAGTAGAGGACGTCGGCCGGCAGCCCGCCCCCGCGCGCGACCTCGGACCAGGTCAGTGAGAACCGGGTGCCGTTCGCCAGCGGCCCCATCGCGACGAAGTCGTTCAGCCCCGGCATCGACCCCGCCTCCGTCCGGGAGGCCCGCCAGGCCGCGCCGAGCAGCCAGTCCCGGGTCCCCTCGGCGAACCTGCGCAGCTCGCCGGGGCCGAGCATTGCGTGGGTGCGGTGCACCAGGTCCAGCAGGGCGCGGGTCATGGGTCCGTCGGGCAGGACGGACGCCCCGGGGTCCTCGACGGTGCGCAGCAGCCGCACCCCGTGTTCGACGACGGCTGCCGTTCCCACCTCATCGGACCCTGAGTCCTGCCAGTCGTCGACGGCGTTGGCCCAGTAGTTCCACTGGGTGAACAGCAGGACGGCCTCCACGTCCCCGTCGGGGATGATGCGGCAGGAGAAGTCGGCGCTGTGGGTGGCCAGCCCCCAGGCACGTTCGACGGGATCGGGGTAGATGCCGAAGGCGTCCAGCCATTCGACCGCCCTGGATTCCACCTCCTTGGCCTGTGGATGGACGAGATCGCGCGGCAGGGGGCAGTAGAAGGGAGGCAGTTCCGGACCGAGGAGTGAAGGCCGGGGCGGCGCCGTCATCGGCCACCGCCGATCCGGAAGCGCAGCAGCCGCGTCTCCACCGCGTGCTCCCGCCAGAGCCGGAAGAACCTGCTGTGGGCGATCGTCGACTGTTCGAGCCGGTCGTCGGTCCAGGCGCCGGGCCGGGCGGCGGGGTCCGCACGGAGCCGGTCGAGTTCGGCGGTGTTCCACGCCATGGACTGCACCCAGAACTCCGCCACCGACTCCGTCACGTCCTCGTCCTGCACCAGCTCGAAGCCGGCCGCCTCGGCCGCGGCCAGGTACTCCCCGCGCCGGCCGAGCCGTGTTCTGTAGTAGCCGTCCATGAACTCCCGCCAGGCGGAAGCACCCGCGAAGTGTTCCTGGATCCCGAACCAGCCGCCCGGAACCAAGGCCTTGGCGACGACCTCGAACAGGCGGGTCCGGTCGGTGTAGCCGCTGCTCTCGTTGGCGTAGACGGCATCGTAGGCGCGGGTCTCGTCCAGGTCGTGGACGTCCGCCAGTACGGGCCTCACCCGCTCGGCCACCCCGGCGTCACGGGCGAAGCGCCGCACGACGGGCAGGTGCTCGGGCGCGACGGTGAGGCTGGTGACCGAAGCCCCGTGCTCCTGCGCCCAGTAGAGCGAGGTGCCGCCCAGTCCGCAGCCGATGTCGAGCAGCCGCCGGGGAGGCGTCCCGTACGCGCCCCAGGTGCGGGCCGCGTGCTCGACTATGCGTTCCTGCGAGCGGAAGAGGCCCTGTTGCAGCGTGTCCTGGGAGACGGTGGTGTCCGGTGGGCCGTCCGGGTACAGCCCCACATGGAAGTGGACCCGCGGTCCCGGACCGTACTTGTGCAGTATCTCCTCTGTCTTGCGGCTGTAGTAGAGCCGCACCGGGTCCTCCGCGGCCGATCCGCGGTCGCCGCCTAACGGAGATGCGAACGGTGCAACGCGCATGGGGAGTCCGCCCTTTCGTGGGGTAGGGCTGCCCTCCGGGACGCGCCGGCGCCGCTCTCGTAGCGTCCCGAAAAAGGCACACGGTTGAAGCACGGACCATCGTGGCATTTCATGGGCGCCGCGTCAGCCCGCTGGAGCAGCACGGTACGGCAAGATCCTTGCCGCGTAGCCTGGTTGGAGGTGGAGAAGCCGCTCGGGTGCGCGGCCGCCGCGGCGGCGTCGGTACCCCGGTCGGGTAACTGGGACGATGCCCGTGCCCGGAGCAGCCGGATGAGCGTCCGGGCGTCGCCCACGGCCGCTCCGCCCTGGTCGTTGTTGAAGTACGCGAAGACGTTCCCGTCCCCGGTCCCGTCGCCGTCCCCGGGCCAGGTGTCCGAGATCCGGGCCGCCCAGGTGCGCAGCGCCGTCCGGCCGTAGCGCGGCGCGGGCCGGGCACGGCCCCCGTGGAACCGCACGTACCCCCAGTCCGTGGTGCGCCACAGCGGGGTCACCGGCCGCGACCCGCGGTCGGCCCAGCACAGGGCCGCACCGTGATCGGCGAGGACCGAGCGCACGGAGGGCGTCCACCAGGACGCGTGCCGGGGCTCGACCGCCACACGGACGTCGGCGGGGAAGCGGGCGAGGCACGCGTCGAGTGCGGCCGGGTCCGCGCGCAGGGTCGGCGGCAGCTGGAGCAGGATAGGCCCGAGCCGGTCGCCCAGGGCCGAGGCGTGTGCCATGAGCCGGGCGACCGGCTCGGCCGGCTCGTGCAAGCGTTTGACGTGCGTCAGGAAACGGCTCGCCTTGACCGCCATCACGAAACCGGGCGGGGTGCGGGCGCGCCACCGGGCGAACGTCTCCGGCGACGGCAGCCGGTAGAAGGCGCCGTTGATCTCCACCGTGCGGAAATGACCGGTGTACTCCTCCAGCCACAGGCGCCGCGGCCGGTCCGGCGGATAGAGGACACCCGACCAGTCCCGATACTGCCAACCGGACGTGCCGACGTACACGGTCATGCCATCCGCCTGCCCCGCACGAGGTCCGGCACACCTCAGGGGCCCCGTTCGGGCGGGGAGCCCGGCGCGGAGGCCGGCTGCCGTACCGCGGGCCCGCCCGCGGTACGGACCGAAGCGACCCCTCCGTCAGGAGAGCGCCGCCGCCAGCACCTCGGCGGCCCTGGCGACCAGTGCGTTCTCGTGCGGCGCGGCGGCGTCCGGCCGGGTGGTCAGCACCGCCAGCTCCACGGGCGGCCGCCCGGGAGGCCAGGCGATGCCCACGTTGTTGTTGGTCCCGTACGACCCGGCGCCCGTCTTGTCCCCGATCACCCAGTCGCGGGGCAGGCCGGCGCGGAACCGTTCGTCGCTCGTCGTGTTCGACACCAGCCACCGCGTCAGGAGCTCCCGGTGCCGCGGAACGAGCGCGTCGCCGAGCACGAGACGCCCGTAGGTGCGCGCGATGGCCCGCGGAGTGGTCGTGTCGGTCACCCGCGACGGCTCGGCCGAGTTGAGCTCCGGCTCCCAGCGGTCGAGTCGCGTCGTGCGGTCCCCGAGGGAACGGCAGAACCGGGTGACCGCCGTGGGCCCTCCCAGCTCGCGCAGCAGCAGGTTCGCGGCGCCGTTGTCGCTCTGGGCGATGGCGGCCGAGCACAGCTCGGCCACCGTCAGACCGCCGGCGACGTTCTCGGGCCGGCCGGTCACCAAGCCGCCGCCCGCGGAGGTGACGTCCTCCTGCGTGTAGTGGATCCGCCGGGCGAGGAACCCGCCGTCTCGGTCCAGGTCCCGCAGCACGGCCGCCACGGCCGGCGTCTTGAACACCGAGCACATGGGGAACAGCTCGTTCGCCCGATACCGCACCGTCCGGCCCGAGCGGGTGTCCCGGGCGTACGCCCCCACCCGCGCGCCGTACTCGCGCTCCAGTGCGCGCAGCCGTCGGACGGCCTCCCCACCCCCTCCGGGCGCCGCCGCGCGAGCCGCTCCCGCGGGCAGCGCCGCGCTCAGCGCCACCCCGGCTCCCAGAGTCAGTACGGCACGACGGGTCTGCTCCACGTCGCCTCTCCTCTTCCTTGGACGGTCACGTGGTGACAAGGACGCCAAAGGAGATCATTTCGGTTCCGTGCGCCGGCCGGGTCAGTGGCCTGCGGCCGGGGCGGGGTCCTGCTCGCGCAGGGCCCAGGGGGAGCCGTACGCCGTCAGCAGGTCCAGGAACGGCAGCGGCGGCAGGGCCTCGGGGCCCAGGACACCGGAACCGGACCACGCCCCGGTCGCGAGCAGTTCGAGGGCCACCACCGGGTTGACGGCGGTCTGCCAGACGACGGCCTGGGAACCGTACTCGCGCATCGACCACTGGTTGTCGACCACGTGGTAGAGGTACACCTCGCGCGGCAGGCCCTCCTTGGTGCCCTTGACCCAGGTCCCGGCGCAGGTCTTCCCCGTCATCCGGTCCCCGAGCGTCGCCGGGTCGGGCAGGCAGGCAGCCACCACGTCGCGCGGCGAGACCCGGACCTCTGCGCCGTCCTCCCCGCGGACCGGCACCCGGACGGTGGAGTCCAGCCCCAGGGCGTGCAGCGTCCTGAGCTTGCCGATGAAGTCCTCGCCGAGGCCGTACTTGAAGGTCACCCGGCGGGCGCCGACCCAGCGCGGTACGAGGAGGACCTCCTCGTGTTCGACGTTGACGCACTCGACCGGCCCGATGCCCTCGGGGAAGTCGAAGACCTCAGGCTCGCTGAACGGCTCGGTGGTGAACCAGCCGCGCTCGCTCTCGTAGACCACCGGAGGGTTCAGACACTCCTCGATCGTCGTCCAGATGTTGAAGGACGGGGCGAAGTCATGGCCCTCGACGGTCAGGTTCGCGCCGTCGCGGATGCCGATCTCCTCGATGTCGTCGAAGAGCTCGTCGGCCGCGTAGCGGGCGAAGACGTCCGACAGGCCGGGCTCGACGCCCATGCCGACGAGCGCCAGGCGGCCCGACTTCTCCCACTGCGCGGCCTGTTCGAACTGCTCGTCGCCGAGCTTGACCCCGCACTCGCTGTGCGGGTGCTCCGGGTGCGGGCGGGAGAGGGACATGGCCATGTCGACGTAGTGGCTGCCCGCCGCCAATGCGGCGTTGAACAGGGGCATCACAAAGCGCGGATCGGTGGCGTTCATCAGTACGTCGCACGCGTGCTCGGCGAGCAGCGCGGTCACCGCCGCCTCGTCGGAGGCGTCGACGCGACAAGCGCCGAAGCGCTTCTCGTCGGCACCCAGGGCGGCGACCGCGGCCTGCGCGCGGGCCAGGTCGTAGTCGGCTACGACGAAGTGGTCGAAGAAGTCGCGGCGAGCGGCGATCTTGGTGATCGCGCTTCCGACACCGCCGGCACCCACAAGCAGAACACGCATGTCTTGGTCCTTTCTCGGCGAGGCGTCCGCCTCTGAGGGCTGATGGAACCGGTCGCTCCGAGTTAAGGTCAATGGTGTTGGCATAAGACCGACTGGATGCGGAGGCGGGCGGCGATGGCGAAGGACGTGGTTCCCGAGGAGGCGCGCAGGCGACGGCGGCCAACCCGGCAGGGGACGGTGCTCTCCGAGCGGCTGATCGTCGAGACGGCGCTGCGGATGGTGCGCGAGCACGGCAGCGCGGGCCTGTCCGCCCGGCGGCTCGGCGCCGCCCTGGGCGCGGACCCCAGCACCCTCTACCGGTACTTCGAGGGCATGGACGGCCTCACCCTCGCCATCGGCGAGGAGCTGATCGGCCGGGCACTGGCCGGCTGGGCTCCGACCGGCAGGTGGCGCGACGACCTGCGCACCCTCGGCCTGCGGATCCACGGCGCCTATCTCGCCCACCCGCAGGCCGCCCTGCTGACCGCGAGCCGGGTGACCGGACGGCCGCGTGAGATCGCGGCCGACGAGGCGATCCTGGGCATCCTGCGCGGAGCGGGCTTCGCGGACGAGGACGCGGTGCGGATCTACCACGCCTACATCGACCAGAGCCTGGCCTTCGCGGCCCTCGACGCGGGCCCGCTCGCCCTGTCGGCCGAGGCGCGCGCGTCGGACGAGGAACGCTGGGAGTCGACGTACGCCCGTCTGCCGGCCGACGCCTACCCGAACATCGCCGCCACCGCAGGGCTGCTCGCCGCCCGGATGCCGCACAGCGCTTACCCCGTCGCGTTGGAGATGCTGCTGGACACGGCGGAGCGGCAGCTGGCGGATGCCCGCGGCTGAGCCGGCGCGGTGGCCGGGGTCCGGAGGGGCGCTTGGGTCCGGGCGGCCGGGGTCCGGAGGGGCGCCTGGGGTCGGACATGGGCCGGAACTCTTATGCCAACACCATTGACCTTCCGGGTGACGCACGGGTTTCCTCATCGCATTCACGCCCCGTTCACACCGCACCAGTGAGGGACCATGGTCGAAGACACCCCGCGGACGCCGCAGGCCGCCACGCTCAGACCAGACGCGATCGGGTTCGTCGACGCGCTCGCCGTCGGGCTCAATGCCACTTCGCCGGCGTACTCCCTGGCCGCGGTGATCGGGCCGATCGTCGCGCTGGTCGGCGTGCACGCTCCCGGGGTGATGCTCGCTTCGTTCGTACCGATGGTTCTCATCGCATCCGCTTTCTACTACCTCAACCGCGCCGACCCCGACTGCGGCACGACCTTCTCCTGGGTGACCCGCGCACTGGGTCCCACGGCCGGCTGGCTGGGCGGCTGGGCGATCACGATGACCGGGGTCCTGGTCGTCGGCTCGCTCGCGGACGTGGCCGTGACCTTCGGGCTGCTGGCCGTCGGTCTGGACGGCTGGGCGGGCGACACCGTGATCCGCCAGGCGCTGACCGTGCTCGTGATCGTGGTGATGGCGGCGCTGTGCGTACGGGACACGCAGGCCGCGGCCCGGCTGCAGAACGTCCTGGTCCTCCTGCAGACCGCCTGCCTGTTCGTCTTCGCGGGCGTGGCCCTCTACCGGGTCCACGCCGGCACCGCCTCCCCGGGAGCCCTGCGTCCGGCCGCCGACTGGCTCGACCCGTTCGGGGCCGGCGGGACGGCACTGACCGGCGGCCTGCTCCTCGGCGTCTTCGTCTACTGGGGCTGGGAGTCGGCCGTGAACCTCACCGAGGAGACGAAGGACCCCTCCTCGGCGCCGGGCCGGGCCGGCATCTGGTCGACCGTGGTGCTCCTGGCCACCTACGTCTGCGTGGCCTTCGCGGTCGTCGCCTACGCCGGCACCGGCTACCTCGCCGCGCACGCCGACGACGAGGAGGCCGTCTTCGCCTCCCTGGCCCGCGAGGCCCTCGGCGGCTGGGACTGGATCGTCCTCCTGGCCGTCGCCACCTCGGCGCTCGCGTCGACCCAGACGACGATCATTCCGGCGTCGCGCACCGCCCTGTCCATGGCGCGTCGGCACGCCCTGCCCAGCCGCTTCGGCCTGATCCACCCCCGGTTCCGCACCCCCGCCGTCAGCACCTGGTGGGTCGCGGGCACGGCCACCGTCTGGTACCTGCTCATCCACCGGATCAGCGAGAACGCCCTCGCCGACTCCCTGACCGCCCTGTCCCTGCTGATCGCCTTCTACTACGCCCTCACCGGCATCGCCTGCGCGGTCTACCACCGGCGCCGGCTCACCGCGGGCCTGCGCGAGTTCCTGCTCATCGGGGTCGGGCCGCTCGTCGGCGCGGGCATGCTGGTCTGGCTGCTGGCGGAGTCGGTGGCCGACATGGCGGACCCGGCGAACTCCTACGGCGGAACGCCCTGGTTCGGCATGGGTCCGCCGCTGGTGATCGCCCTTGGGCTGAGCCTCGTCGGAGTGCTCCTGATGCTCGTCCGGCGCGCGGCGTCCGGCACGTTCTGGACCGAACGTCCCACCACCGCCCCGGACCCCGCCCCGTACCGGCCCGAGGCCTCGCCCCGGCGCCCCGTCGCCTCCACCACCGGAGAGTGATCCGGCCGACCGGCGGGCGCACGCCCGGTCCGGCCCGTGTTAGCCGTGCGCCGGACCGGGCAGGCGCAGGGCAGGAAGAAGCGGAACCGCAATCGCGGAGGAGGCACCGATGAAGGCCTCGACCGTCGCGTACAAGCCCGCCGGGATGGCCCTCGGCGCCCTCGGAGGCGCGCTGGCCGGCATCGCGTTCAGGCAGGTGTGGAAGCGGCTCGGCCACGAGGACGACGCACCGAACGCCACCGACGAGGACCGGTCGTGGCGGGAGGTCCTCATCGCCGCGGTCCTGCAGGGCGCCGTCTTCGCCGCGGTCAAGGCAGCGATCGACCGAGGCGGAGCCGTGGCCGTCAGGCGCCTGACGGGCACCTGGCCGGACTGACCGGCCCGCGGACGGGCTGCGCGTCATGACCGGGACCGACACCCCGACCGGTGCCCCTGCCGCTACGCACGCGCCGGCTCGTCCTGTGCCGGCCCGGGGCCCGGGCCCGTCCGGCGGCCGTCGAGCCGTTCGCCGCGCCGCGGGCGAGGACCCGCCCCGGGCCGCCGTCCGTCCGGAGGTCGGATGGGCCGGGCTCGGCACGCGTGCCGGCATCGGGCCCGGAGCCGGGCGTAGGCCCACCTCGGGCGGGCCGGGTTGCGCGCTCAGGCCAGGGCCTCGCGCAGGGTGTCGACGGCGAGTCCGATGGCCAGGTTCGCAGCCGCGGTCTCCCGCAGGGCGTTCAGCATGACGAAGTCGTGGATGGTCCCCAGCGCGCGCAGCGCGGTGACCGGCACCCCGGCCGCCCGGAGCTTGGCCGCGTACGCCTCGCCCTCGTCGCGCAGCACATCGGCCTCGGCCGTGATGACCAGGGCCGGAGGCAGCCCGGTGAGCTGATCGGTGCCGGCCCGCAGCGGGGAGGCGGTGATCTCGGCGCGCTGGGCCGGGTCGGTCGTGTACTGGTCCCAGAACCAGCGCATGGCGTCGCTCCGCAGGAAGTAGCCCTCCGCGAACTCCTGGTAGGACGCGCTGTCGAAGGCGGCGTCGGTCACCGGGTAGAAGAGGACCTGCTGGACGAGGCGGACGTCGCCGCGCTCCTTGGCCATCAGGGTGAGGGCGGCGCTCATGTTGCCGCCCACCGAGTCTCCGGCGACGGCGAGACGGCCGCCGTCGAGACCATGCCGGCCGCCGTCTGCGGTGATCCAGCGGGCGACGGCGTAGTTCTGCTCGATGGCCACCGGGTAGCGGGCCTCGGGGGAGAGGTCGTACTCGGGGAAGACCAGGGCCGCCCCGGCGCCCACCGCGAGTTCGCGCACGAGGCGGTCGTGGGTGTGGGCGTTGCCGAAGACCCAGCCGGCGCCGTGGAGGTAGAGGACCACGGGGAGCGGGCCGGTGGCGCCGCGCGGGCGGACGATCCGGGTGCGGACCTCGCCGGTCGGGCCGCCGGGGACGGTGAGCCACTCCTCGTCCACGGGCGGCAGGGTGACGCCGTCGCCGCTTTGGACGTCGTCCACGGCCTTGCGGCCGTCGGCGACGGGGATCTCGTAGAGGAACGGCGGCTCGGCGGTGGCGTCGGCGAAGACCTGGGCGGCGGGCTCCAGGACGGGGCGGTCGGGCATGGCGGGACTCCTGGGGGACGCGGTGGGTGGTGGCCGCTACGGCGCCCAGGATCATGCCGGCGGCTGCTCCCGGGCGGGAGAGGGCCGTCGGCGCGCCGGAGCGGGACCCGCTCGGCCGAGGAGGGCGGGCACGGTGGCGCCGACCGCGTCCCCGCGGGGTGACGGCGGCGTGCCGAGGACCGTCTGCGCGCAGACGGCAGCCAGGCCGTACGCGCCGGAGCTCCAGCGGGCTGACCTTTGGTCCACGGACCGGGCCGCATTCATCGAACACGGGCGTGTCCGACCGGAGATGGCCTGAGGCGGAGGGGGGTGGCGGCCGCGGGGGTGTCGCGGCGCGCGGTCCCGTCACCGCAGGTCCGCTCCGATCGGCCCGATGGCCCGTCCTTGCCACGGGACTTGCCCGCCATCGCACCGCGGGCGCGGGGGCACGGGCCGCTCCTGTGGGAGAGGAGTAAAGGATCGGCCATATCAGTGGCGCGATATACACCTTAATTGGATCACGGCATCATGCTTGGATGGCGCAGCGGCAGTAATTCGTTTACCGCTTAACGGTTTTGACGAACCGGCGGTAACAGCGTGAAGCGTCCGGGTTACGGAGAAGGGAGAAAAGGCCTGCGGGAAGGAAAGGAGTGTCCGCCGGCTCGACTTCCGCAAGATTCTCTATGTAGTGTTCCGGTTATTCACCGCCCAACGGGGGCGGACGGCGACTTCGGGATTGGTCCGGACTATTTCCGGCGTGTGGCGAACCCGAAGAACCGGCTGACCACCGCCCCCGCCCACGCTCCCCATTGGGGGAATGCGTGTCCCGACACGGGGGATCAGTCATCCGGTTCCAGCTTTTGGGGCCCCTGAGCATTGCGCACGGCCCGGAATCCGTCGTTCTCAAACCGTCCAAGCCAACGAGCCTTCTCGCCGCACTGCTGCTCCACCCGAACACGGTGGTTTCGACCGCCTACCTGCTGCGTGCCGTATGGGACGAAGAGCCGCCCGCCACGGCGCGCGCCGCACTGCAGACGTGCGTCCTCCGGCTGCGCCGGCTGTTCGCCAAGTACGGCATATCCGCCACCGTCATCGAGGCCGTTCCCGGCGGATACCGGATGCGCTGCGACACCGAGACGCTCGATCTCGTCCGGTTCCGCGCACTCGCGGCCCGGGCCGGATCGGCGGGGGACCCGGGGGAGGAGCTCTACCGGCTGCGCGAGGCGCTCGCCCTCTGGCAGGGGCAGCCCCTCGCCAACGTCGCCTCGCACCTGCTCCAGGAGGACGCGGTACCCGTCCTGGAACAGGAGCGCCTGCGGGTGCTGGAACGGGTATGCGACCTTGAACTCGCCGCCGGCAACTGCCATCAGGTCCTGGTCGACCTGTACGAGAGCGCACGCCGCCACCCAGTGCGCGAACGCTTCACCGAACAGCTCGTCGAGGCGCTCTACCGCACCGGACGGCAGGCCGAAGCCCTCGCCGAGTACCGCACGGTCCGCGACCGGCTGCGGGACGAACTCGGCATCGACCCCGGACCGGGACTGCGCCGCCTGGAACTGGCCATCCTGCGCGCCGAAGAGCTCTCGCCCGCCCCGCCGGAACCCCCGCGCGCCGCGGCCGCGGCGGAGCCCGCCGCGCTGCCCGCCGGCCCGTCCGCCCCGGTCCGGACGGCGCACGTGGTGCCGCCCGTACCCGCCTTCGCCGGCCGCGACGCCGACCGCAGGGCCGTGGCCGCCCGGCTCACCGCCGCCGACGGCCCGCGCCTGGTCGTCATCTCGGGGGCGCCGGGCATCGGCAAGTCCGCGCTCGCCCGCCAGACCGCGCACGAGGTCCAGGAGTCCTTCCCCGGAGGTGTGTCGACCCTCCAGCTGACCCGGCCCGATGGGACCCCGGTCGCCGTCGAGGAGGCGGCGCGGCTCATGCCCGAGCCCGCCCCCGGCCGCCGCCTGATCGTCCTCGACGGCGCGGCCGGCGCCTGGCAGGTGCTGCCGCTGCTGCCCGCCGCGGACGGCGCCGCCGTCCTCGTGACCAGCAGGCGCCAGCTGGCCGCCGTCGTCGCCACCCACGGCGGCGCCGTGCACCGGCTCGACGTGCTCCGCTCCGCCGAGGCGCACGCCCTGCTCGCCGGGCTCGTCGGCGCCGAACGCATCGCGGCCGAGCCCGCGGCGACCCGCGAACTGGCCTTTGTGTGCGGCCACTTCCCGCTCGCCCTGCGGATCGCCGCGGGACGGCTGCTGACCCGGCCCGGCCTGTCGGTCGCCGACTGCGCTGCCTGGCTCGCGGCGGATCCCGTCGCCCGCCTGGCGCTCGCGGAGGACGCGGGGCTCTCCGTGCCCGGTGTCCTGGGGCAGGCGCTCGACGCGCTCGCCCCCGAGCTGCGGGAGGCGTTCCTCCGGCTGGCCGGGCGCGCCGAGGACGCAAGCCCGCCGGCCCCCGACCCCGCGGCCGCTGAGAGCGAGTCCGTACTCGAACAGCTCGTGGAGGCCGGGCTGCTGGAGGACGGGCCGCCCGGCCCGTACCGCCTCCACGGCCTGCTCCGCATCTACGCGCGTTGGCGCCTGCGCGCGCACGAGACGGCGGCCGCGGCCGCACCTCGCTGACCCCTCCCGGCTCGCGCAGCCCCGCCGCGCCTGCCCCCGCACCTCCCGCTCAGGTTCTCTCCCCGATCCCGCCCAGACCGCACCCAGGGGTGTCCCCATGGCCCACGCCAGCTATCACGCCGTTGCCGAGACCCGTCCCCGGATCCGCCGGGACGTGCTGTTCACCGAGACGCCCGACGGCGTGCTGTTCCACAACGCGGACGGCGGCTTCCGGCTCACGGCCAAGTCCGCCTACCGCTTCGCAACACTGATCGTCCCCCACCTCACCGGCGAGCACTCGGTCGCCGACCTGTGCCGGGGTCTCGGCGAGGCACAGCAGGCCATGGTCGGCGAACTCGTGCGGACCCTGTACGAAAGGGACTTCGCCCGTCCTGTCGCCGCCCCCGACGCATCCGCGGCCGGGCAGCCGGCGCCCGCCCCCGACGTGGCCCGCCGGTACGCCCCGCAGATCGCCTACGCCGACCACTACGCCGACGACGCCGAAGCACGGTTCCTGCGCTTCCGCGACACCCGCGTGGCCGTCCTCGGCGACGACGACGTCGCCCGCTGGTGCGCATCGAGCCTGATACGCAACGGCTGCGCGCTCGTCGGTGTGACACCGGCCCTGCGCACCCCACCGCCCGGCACGCCCGAACTCGACGCCGAGGCGGCCGAGGCCGTCGCCGACGGCTGCCCGGTGGAGCTGCGTACCCTGCCGACGGCCCCGGACCGGCAGCCCTCCTGGTCCGAACTGTCCGAGTACGACCTCGTGGTCGTCACCGGCGGGCGCACCGCGCCCGCACGCCTGCTGCCGCTGCTGCGCACCGGCATCCCGGCCGGCCGCACCCTCCTGCCGGCCTGGTCCTACGGGGCCGACGCCGTCATCGGCCCGCTCATGACCTCCACCGCCACCGGCTGCTGGGCCTGCGCCGCGCTCCGGCTCGGCGCGGCTGCGGGCCGCGACGGTGCCGCGGCGGCCGAGCTCTGGAGCGCCCTGGCCCTGCCGGGCGGGCCGACCGCGTCCGGCCCGGAGCCCGGGCGGCCACTGGCCGCGATGATCGGCAACCTCCTCGGCTACGAGGTCTTCCGCACCACCAGCGGGGCGCTGCCCGCCGAGACCGCAGGCCAGGTGATCGTGCAGGACATGGCTTCGCTGGACGTGACGGCCGAACCGCTCCTGGCCCACCCGCGCTGCCCGTTCTGCGCCCCGGACGAAGAGGCGACGAGCCGGGCCACGGCCCCCGTGGACCTCGCCGAAGCCGGTACCACCTGCACCCCCGCCCTGCCCACCCTGGACACCGCACGTGCGGCGGAGGCCCTGGTGGAGGAGCTGAACCGGCGCTCCGCGCTCGTCCGTCCGTACACCGGCGTCTTCACGCGCTACGCCGACGAGCCGCTGACCCAGATCCCCCTCAAGCTGAGCGTGGTCGAGTTCGGCACCGGACCCGCGGCCTCCCGGGCGATCGCGGCCTTCGACGTCCACCACGTCGCCGGGGCCCGGATGCGGGCGCTCGACGCCGCGGCCGTGGTCTACGCCGAGCACGTCGTCCCCGCGTACGGTGTAGCCGCCCGTGGCGAAGCCGCGGTCGCGGAAGGCTCGCTGACCATCGCTTCCGGGCTGCCCGGTACGGCCGCCGCCTGGCAGCCGGCCGTCTCCCTGGTCACGAAGGAACCCGCCCTCGTGCCGGCGGGCGCCGTACGCCCCTTCGGCCCGCACAACGGCGACCGGCTCTTCGAGCGGACCCGCGCCGGCGCCGGCGCCGGACCCTCGCCCGCCGACGCGGCCGCCGCGGGCCTGCTCTCCGCCCTGGCCCACGACGCCCTGCTGCGGGCCGTCCGCGGGGCGGCGGCCCTGCCGGTGCCGCTGCCGGACGGCAGCGACGACACCGGCGACGCCGAACTCGTTTTCCTCGTACGGTCGGCGGACCGGCTCGGGCTCGCCGTCGAGCTCCTCGACCTCGGCGAGGCCGCGCACTCCGGTGTCCAGGTGCTCCTGGCCCGGGCCGGGGAACGCTGGGCCGTGGGCGCCTGCCTGGACCGACGAACGGCGACGGTGACCGCGCTGCGGGACCTGCTGGGCGCCGTGCAGTTCGAGCGGGACGAGGACGCGCCCGGCGGACCGGCCGACACGGGTGATCCCCTGCTGGCCGACCTCGACGCCCGCACGCTCACCGTCGCGACCGACGGCCGGTCCGCCGACGGCCGGTCCGCCGACGGTTGGTCCGAGGTGCTCGACCGGCTGCGGTCGGCGGGCCGCGACGTCTACGCCGTGTCCACCGGCACCCCGGACCTGGCCTCGGCCGGACTCCACACCGCCAGAGTGCTGCTGACCTCCGCTCAGGAGCCGGGCGATGACCACTGAGCCCCTGGCGCCCGGCCTCCCCGGCCTCCCCGACGCGCTCGGCCCCGACGCGGCGGCCCGCTTCACCGCCCGGCTCGACCGCGACCTCGCGGCGCTCGGAGGCCCCCGGGTCACGCTCACCCCGCTCGGTCTCGCCGACGCCTTCACCCGCCCCGTGCCCGAGCCCCTCGACGGCGCGACCGTGCCCGTGCACCTCTACGGCCACCAGGCGGTCGTCGGGCCGGCCGGCGGATGCGCCCGTTGCCTGGAACGCCGCTGGCAGGCGGTACGGTCCGTGGCGCTCCGGGACGCCCTCGAACTCGGCGGCGCCACCCGGGCCGCGGGGGACTGGCCCTACGCGCACCCCTTCGCGGCCTCGGCGCTGGCCGCGCTCGTCACGGCCGCCCGGGAGCCCCGCCCCGGCGCGCCCGCAGCGGGCGGCGTCTTCCCCGCCGTCCGGCTGCTGGACCTGCGGACCGGCCGCGTACGCAGCTACCCGCTGGTGCCCGACCCGGAGTGCCCGGTCTGCGCCGCCCCGCAGGAGGACACCGCCGCAGCGGCCGTGCCCGAACTGCCGCCCGCGCCGAAGCACCGGCCCGGGGTGTTCCGCACCCGGCCCGTCGAGTCGTACGGGATCGACGTGGCCGCCTTCGCCAACCCGCTGTGCGGGGCGCTGGGCCCCTCCCTCGTCCAGGACGTCTCCTCCACCTCCACCTCCGCCACCATCGGCTGCTTCTCCATGCGCTCGGGTGCGTACCTGCGCGAGACCTTCTGGGGCGGACACACGGACTCCTTCGCGCGCAGCGCGCACGTGGGCGTCCTGGAGGGCCTGGAGCGCTACGCGGGGATGCGGGCCCGGGCCCGCACCACGAGCGTCACCGGCACGCTGAACCGGTTCGGCGCCGACGCGGTGGACCCGAGGGACGTCGGGCTGTACGACGAGGCCTTCCACCGCGACAACCCGCGCGTGCGCCCCTTCGACCCGGACCGGGAGATCGCCTGGGTCTGGGGCTGGTCGCTGCGCGACCGGACGCCCCGCCTGGTCCCGGAGATCCTGACGTACTACCACGCCCCCGGCCTGGAGAACCGGTTCGTGCAGGAGAGCTCCAACGGCTGCGCCTCGGGCGGCAGTCTGGCCGAGGCGGCCTACTTCGGCCTGATGGAGGTCGTCGAGCGCGACGCCTTCCTGCTCAGCTGGTACGGACGCCAGCCGCTCCCGGAGATCGACCCGGCGAGCAGTTCCCGCCCGACCACCCGCGCGATGGTCGACCGGCTGGCGATGTACGGCTACCGGGCCCGGTTCTTCGACACGCGGATCACCTTCCCGGTCCCCGTCGTGACCGCGGTCGCCGAACGCTTCGACGGTGGACCCGGCCGGATGTGCTTCGGCGCGGGCGCCGGCCTCGACCCGGAGTCCGCCCTGGCCTCGGCGCTGTGCGAGATCGCCACGGACGCCGTCAACCTGCCCGGGCGCACCGAGCGCGACGAGGCCCGGCTGCGCGCCATGGCGGCCGATTTCGATCTGGTCACGGCACTGCACGACCATCCGCTCGTCTACGGGATCCCGGAGATGGGAGCCCACGCGGACTTCCTGCTGCGCAGCTCCGGCCGCGAACGCCCGCGGACCGTCGCCGAACTGCGGTGGCCCGACCAGCAGGGCGCGACCGCCTCCGACGACGTGCGCACCGATCTGGAGCGGTGTGTGTCGGCGGTCACCGCCGAGGGGTTCGACGTCGTCCTCGTCGACCAGACGATGCCCGAGCAGCGAGCCCTCGGACTGCACACGGTGAGCGTGCTCGTCCCCGGCCTGCTCCCCATCGACTTCGGCTGGTCGCGGCAGCGGGCGCTCGGCATGCCGCGGATGCGGACCGGCCTGTTCGCCGCCGGGCTGCGCGAGCGCCCGCTGGAGCCCGGCGACCTCAACCCGGCACCGCACCCCTTCCCCTGACCGGCCACCGCCGGCGTCCGACCCGAATGCAGGAGGACCCATGGGCCACGCCCATGTCTACGCCCACGAGATCATGCACCGCGGCCGGGTGCCGATGGAGCCCGCCGACTTCGTCCCCGACTGGGCCGACCGGCCCCGCAAGGCCAAGTTCCACCCGGATGCCGAGACGCTCCCCCTACCGGTGCCGCCGCACACGCCGCCGGGGCTCCTGCCGGGCTTCACCCTGCCGCTGCTGTCCGGGATGCTGCGGGACTCCTACGGGCTGACCGGCCGGCGCCTCGCGGTCCAGGCCAACACCGACCTGGCGGCGCTCCCGCACTACCACCACGCGAACTGGTCGCGCGGTACCGCCTCGGGCGGCGGCCTCTACCCGGTGACGGTCCACTGGGCGGCCGGACCCGGCGGACCGCTGACACCCGGGCTCTACCACTACGCTCCCCACCAGCACGGGCTGCGCAGACTGCTCGCCGGCGACGTCACCGGCGACGTCCGGGAGGCCCTCGGTCCGGGCGCGGGCCCGGCCGGACGGGCCACGCAGTACCTCGTCCTCGGCGTCAAGTACTGGCAGAACGCCTTCAAGTACAACAGCTTCTCCTTCCACGCCGTCAGCATGGACGTCGGCGCCCTCGTACAGACCTGGCGGCTGTGGGCGGCGCAGTACGGGCTGCGGATAGACCCCGTGCTGTGGTTCGACGAGGAGCGCCTGGCCCGGCTGCTGGGCGTGGCCCCCGAGGAGGAGGGCGTCTTCGCCGTCGTCCCGCTGACCTGGGAGGGCGGGCGCGAGCCCGGTGCGGGCGGGGCGACGGGCGCCACCACGCGGCACCGGGACGCCGAACGTTCGCGCCGTGTCCTGGAGTTCGAGACCCTGCGGCGCGTCCACCGGGCCACCGAGGGGCGGGCCGCCGACCGCCCGGCGCCCGGAGCGCTGGACGCGGCGGCCGCCCACCCGCCCCGCGGCGCGCAACCGCTGGCGCTGCCCCGGCCCCCCGCGCCGCCGGTCCCGGCCCCCCGCGCCCTACGCGAACGCCGCAGCAGCTTCGGCCGCTTCGACGCCTCCCGGCCCGTCGCCGCCGAACAGCTCGCCGCGGCACTTGCCGACTGCGCGGCCACCCGGTACGGGACCGAGGCCGAGAGCCCCGGCGGCCCCTCCCTCACCTCGCTGTACGCCTTCGTCAACCACGTCCGGGGCATCGACCCGGGCGCGTACGCCTACGACCCGGCCGCGCACACCCTGCGGCTGATCACGGCAGGACCGCCCGGCCCCTTCCTGCAGCGCACCTACTTCCTCTCCAACTACAACCTGGAGCAGGCCGGTGCGGTGCTCGTCCCGACGGTCCGCACCACCGCAGTGCTGGACGGAGTCGGCGACCGCGGCTACCGGCTCGTGGGCGGCACCGTCGGAGCCGTCGCCCAGACCTTCTACACCACGGCCGCGGCCTTCGGCCTGGGCGCCGGGGTGGCCCTCGGCTTCGACAACATCTCCTACATCGAGGAGCTGGGCCTGACCGGCACCGACGAGGCTCCCCTGCTGATCATGCTGCTGGGTCACGAACGTCCCCGGCCGGCCGACTTCCGTCACGAGATCGCCTGAAGGGAGCGGCACGATGAACACCACCGAGTGGCACGCGGGCGACCGCTTCATGCTGCGCGTCGCAGGGCTCCCGCTGTCCGCGGTCGACGTCCTGCGCGCCGACCGCACCCGCGGCTGGGCCGAGGAGGTCCTCACCGCCGAGACCGGTCTGCGCCAGGGCGCCGCGCGACTGGGAGACGCGCTCCACGCGGCCGTCGGGGCCACCGACCCGGCCCCGGACGGCCCGGGCGCGGCCCGGCGCCGCGCGCTGCTGAAGCTGCGCCGCCAGATCCACAACGACCGGCTGCCGGCCCGGCCCGACGCCTCGACGGAAGCCGCCGTCGAAGCCGTCGCCGCCGTGGACGAGGCCGCCGCCGAAGACCTGGCAGGCTGGCTGCACCGGCGCCGCCTGCTGGACAAACTGCTGGCCGAAGGGCCGCAACTGCTCACCGCGGACCTGGCCCGCAATCGGTCCGCGCTGCGCGGCCTGGTCCGCGACGAGCGGCTGCGCGCCGGGCTGCTGCTGGCCTCACCGGTGCTCGAAGGGCAGCTCGACGGATACGCCCGCGCCGGGAACGCGCCGAACGGGCGGGCCCGCAAGGCCGAACGGTCCCTGCTGTCCTACGTGTACCGCACGGCCTGCAAGACGAGCCCGTTCAGCACCCTCACCGCCGTCGCCACCGGACGCTTCACCGACAGCACCGGCGGGGGCGTACCGGGCGGGACGCGGGTGGCCGACGCGTGGAGCAGCAGCGTACGGCTCAACGTCGTCGTCCTCGCCCGGATCGCCGAGCTGATCCAGGCCGACCCGGAACGCCGCCGGGACCTGCCGCTGCGCCTGGCCTCCGGCTGGGGCCACGAGGACGACCGGATCCGCTATGTGCGGCGCTCGGTCACGGCGGGCGACGACGCGGCCGCCGTCACCTTCGACGCGGTCCAGGACCGGCTGTTCTTCCTGCGCCGCAGCGGCACCCTGGAGCGGCTCCTCGGCCTGTTCGCCGAGCGTCCCGAGCTGCGCCACCGGGACCTGACCGACTGGCTGGCGGCCGAGCACGCCGCCGGCCCCGAGGAGTGCGAGGCGTACGTCTCCGCCCTCCTCCAGCTCGGCATGGTGCACGCGCCCCGCCTGGACACCCAGGTGCACAGCGGCGACCCGCTGAGCTCCTTCCGGCAGGCGCTGACCTCGCTGGAGCGCCCCTGGGCGGACCGGCTCGCCGCCCTGCTCGAAGCGCCCGCCGCCGCTCTGGCCGGCTACCCGGCCGCCGACCGCGCACAACGGGCCGAACTGCTGCGGGTGCTGCGCAGCGGCCTGCGCCGCGCCCAGGAGGAGCTCGGGGCACCGGACGCGGCCCTGCCGCAGACCCTGCTGTACGAGGACGTGAGCGCCGGCGCTGAACTGCCCTGCCCGCCGCCCGACTGGACCGCGCTGCGGTCGGTCGAGCGGATCCTGCCCGCCTTCGACCTCACACTGGCCCAGCGGATCACCTTCGAAGGGTTCTTCGCCGCCCGCTACGGCGCCGGGGGCCGCTGCGAGGACCTCCTCGGGCTGGTGCACGACTTCCACGAGGACTTCTTCGACCAGTACCTGTCGTTCACCGCCCGGCGCAGACCCTTCGACGAACGCGGCGAGTACGTGCCCGAGGAGAACTGGCTCGGCCTGCCCGGCATCCGCGCCCTGGACGCGGCGCGCCGTGCCTTCACCGGACGGATGCGGCGGGCCTGGACGGCGTACGGGGACGCGCACGGCCGTGACACGGCGGCCGTCCTGCGTCTCGACGAGGCGGACCTCGCGGCGGTCGCGGACGAACTGGGCCCGATCGCAGCGCCGTTCGCGCCGCGCTGCCACCACCTCCAGCTCGGCCGCGACCCGGCCGACGGCACGCCGCTGACCGTGCTGAACCGCTCGTACGGCGGGCTGTCCTTCCCCTTCAGCCGCTTCACCCACGTGTACGACGGGACGGGCGCCGGCCTCTCGGACGCCCTGCGGGCCACGGCGAACCGGATCACCCCGCCCGGCGCGGTCCTCGCCGAGGTGACGGGCGGCCCGGTCACCACCAACCTGAACCTGCACGGCCGGCTGACCGACTACGAGATCGTCTGCCCCGGCGAGAGCGGCACCCTCGCGCCGGAGCACCAGCTGCACCTGGACGACCTGTACGCCGAACACGTGCCGGCCACCGGGCGCGTGGTGCTGCGGTCGCGCAGCCTCGGGCGCGAGGTGGTCCCCGTCTACCTCGGCTACCTGGTGCCGCTCGCCCTGCCTGCGATCCCGCGCACGCTCCTGCTGCTGTCCCCGTCCTCGATGTCACCGCTCGACGTGTGGGCCGGCGTACCCGAGGGCCCCGCCCGCGACAGCGTGACCACCCGGCCCAGAGTGGTCCACGGCGATGTCGTGCTGAGCCGCCGCAGCTGGACCACCGCGGCCGGCGACCTGCCCGTCCGAGGGGCACTGGAAGCGGGCAACTTCCTGGACTGGCAGCGCTGGCGCCGGGCCCACGGACTGCCGGAACAGGTGTTCGCGACGGTGTCGGCCGGCCCGTCGGCAGCCGGGGCCAAACCGACCTACGTCGACTTCGCGAGCCTGCTGTCGCTCGCGGCCTTCGAGACCCTGCTGCGCGATCCGGCCCACCGGGTCGTCTTCCGGGAGATGCTCCCCGACCCCGGAGGCCTGCACGTGCGCTCGGCGGACGGCGCGCACGTCGCCGAACTGGCCGTCGAGACCTTCACTACCACCCACCGGCACGCAACGGACCCCGAAGACCAGGAAGGCGGCACGCGATGGCCGAGATGACCCCGTCCACCACCGGCGCCCCCGGCGACACCCGCGGAGCCTGGCAGGCCCTGCACATCTTCTACGCCGCCAACCCGCAGCCGCTGCTGGTGCAGTGCGTCCGGCCGCTGATCGCCGGCCTCACCGCCGACGGGCTCCTCGCCGGGCACTTCTTCATCAACTACTGGCTGGAGGGACCGCACGTGCGGCTGCGGCTGCGCCCGGCCACTCCGGAGGCGGAACCCGAGGTGCGGCGCCGCGCGGAGGAGGCCGTGGCAGCCTTCCTGCGGGCCCGGCCGGCCCTCTACGAGGTCGACTCCGGATTCCTCAACGAGTTCTACAACACGCTCTTCGACATCGAGTTCCCGGAGGGCGACCGGGCGGCCTTCATGGGACCCGACGGCCGGATGAACCTGCGCCCGAACAACTCGTACTCCCGCGAGCCGTACGAGCCCGAATTCGGGAAGTACGGCGGTCCCGCCGGCGTCGAACTCGCCGAATGGCACTTCGCCCGCTCCAGCGACCTGGTCATCGACGCGCTGCACCGCATGAACCTGCACCTGCGCACCGTCCTGCTGGGCACCTCCGCCCAGCTGATGATGGTCATGGCGGGCGTCTTCCTGCCCGACCGGGACGAACTCGCCGGATACCTCGACCGGTACTACGAGTTCTGGCACCAGGCCTTCCCCGGCACCGGGTTCATCGGTTCCCAGGAGTACGACCGGACCTACGGGCAGACCGCCCCCGGGCTCGGCCGCCGTTTCGCCGCCGTGCGCGACGCGCTGGCCTCGGGCGAGACGGGCCGGCTCCCCGCCTTCCTGGCCGGGTGGGCGGAACACTGCCACGAGCTGCGCGAGCGCGCCGAGGCGCTGGCCGCCGACGGGGAACTGGTCTTCCGCTCCTGGGACGGCACCCGCGACGAACGGGTGACGGACCCCGCCGAGGCGCTCCCCCTGCTGCTCTCCCCGTACATGCACATGACCAACAACCGGCTGCACGTCACCATCCGCGACGAGGCGTACCTGGCCCACCTGCTGGGGCGGGTGCTGCGCGAGGGCGAGGTCCCGGCCGGCAGCCCGGCGGTCGCCACATGACCGGGCTGCTGGACCACCGGCCCGCCCTGCGCCCGGAGGTCCTGCTGTCCCCTCCGCTCCTCGCCGGGCCGGCGACCGTCCACCTGGTCAAGGACCCCGTGTCGGGGGCCTCGTTCGAGATCGGCCCCAAGGAGCACTTCCTCGTCTCCCGGCTCGACGGCACCCGCAGCCTGGCGGAGATCGGGACCGAGTACGGCCGGACCTTCGGGCGGCGGCTCGGCGAGGCCAACTGGCAGCAGTTGCTGGCCCTCCTCGGCAGCCGCCGGCTGCTCGCCGGTGGCCCGCCGCCCCCCGCGCCCGCCCCGGCCGGACCACCGCTCACGGGCGGCCTGCTCCGCGGTACGCTGCGGCTGGTCGCGGACGCCGATGCCACGACGGCCCGGCTGCACCGCGTCCTGCGCCCGCTCCTGCACCCGGCGGTGCTCGGCGCCCTGCTGCTCGGCTGCCTCGCCATGGAGACCGCGCTCGTCCGGTCCGCCGGCGAACTCGTTTCCTCCTTCGGCTGGTTGCTGCGCCAACCGGTCCCGCTGCTGGCGGTGGCCACCCTCATGTGGCTGAGCACGGCCCTGCACGAGTTCGCGCACGGGGTGGCCGCCCGCCATGTCGGCGGCACCGTGGGCGAGATCGGGCTGCGCTGGCGGCTGCCCGTCGCCATCATGTACTGCACCGTCGACAACTACCGTTTTCTGGACAGGCGTCGGCAGCAACTTGCGGTCGCCGCCGCGGGCGCCTTCGCCAACCTGCTGTTCCTGCTGCCGTTCTGGCTCTGGTGGACCCTGCTGCCCGCGGGCGACGACCCCGTCCGGCGCACCCTCGCCGCACTGCTGCTCATCGGCAGCGCCCAGGCGCTCGTCAACCTGATCCCCCTGCCCCCGCTGGACGGTTACACGATGCTCGGACACGGCCTGCGCGTCACACGGCTGGCACCCGCCAGTTCGGGGTATCTCCGCCTCCGGATGCGCGACCGGACGGCCGCTGCCGCCTATCCGCCGCGCGCCAGGAGGCTCTACCTCGGCTACGCCGCCGGCTCCGCCGCCCTCGTCCTGCTCCTGGCGGCAGGACTCACGACAGCCGTCTGGTACGCCGCCACCGCCTGAACCCACCCAGCCCGAACCCACCCGGCCCGAACCCACTGCACGACAGACACACGACAGACACAGAGGGACGCACGACCCATGACGACAGACAGCACCCAACCGCCCGACTCCCCGGCCATCGCCGTTGAGGACGTCCACAAACGCTACGGCGACCGCCGGGCGGTGGACGGGGTCTCCCTCGAGGTGCGCCGCGGCGAGTTCTTCGGGCTCCTCGGCCCGAACGGAGCGGGCAAGACCACCCTCATCGAGATCATGGAGGGGCTCCGCCAGGCCGACGGCGGCACGGTCACCGTCCTCGGCCAGAGCCCCTGGCCCCGCAACACCGCCCTGCTGCCCCGGATGGGCGTACAGACCCAGGCCTCGGCCTTCTTCGTGCGGCAGAGCGCGCGCGAGCACCTCGCCACCGTCGCCGGCCTGTACCGGCGTGATCCGGCTGCCGCGGACCGCACCCTGGAGAGCGTCGGACTCACCGAGCAGCGCGACGTCCTGGTGGAGAACCTCTCCGGGGGCCAGCGCCAGCGGCTGGCCATCGCCTCCGCACTCGTCCACGAACCCGAGCTGATTTTCCTCGACGAACCGACGGCCGCCCTGGACCCGCAGGCCCGCCGCGACCTGTGGGAGGTACTGCGCGCCCTCAAGAGCCAGGGCCGCACGATCGTCTACACCACCCACCACCTCGACGAGGCCGAAGCCCTGTGCGACCGCGTCGCGATACTCGTCGGCGGCCGGATCGCCGCCCTCGACTCGCCGCACCGGCTGGTCACCGCGGCCGGCGCCCCCTCGCGCCTGCTGCTGCCCGTCGGCCGGCTCGGTGTCGAGGAGGCGGCGGCGCTGCCCGGTGTGGACCGGGCCGTCCTCCAGGGCGGCTCCCTCGTCCTGGAGACCGCGACGCCGGGCAAGGTGCTCCAGGCCGTCGACGCGCTCACCGGACTGGACGGGGTGATGACCCGCACGGCGACGCTGGAGGACGTCTACCTCGAACTCACCGGAGCCGCACACCCCGGCCCGCAGGCCGGCCCCCACCCGCAGACGGAGTACCAGGCATGAGCGCATACACGGCCCTGACCGCCGCCGGCTACCGGGCGCAGGTCCGGGACAAGGCAACCCTCTTCTTCACCTTCGCCTTCCCGCTGCTCTTCCTGGTCGTCTTCGGCCTGATCTTCAGCGGCCAGGACGTCGAGGAGACCGGCCGCCCGTACATTTCATACATCGCGCCCGGAGTGATGTCCTGGGGCGTCGCCAACGCGGCCGTCTTCGGGATCGCCTTCACCCTCATGCAGTGGCGCCGCGACGACCTGCTGAGGCTGATCCGGCTGACGCCGACCCCGCTGACGACCGTGCTCGCCTCGCGGTACGTACTGGCCCTGGCCGTGGGCGCAGTGCAGGCCGCGGTGTTCGTCGCGGTGGCCGTGCTCCCCGGCTTCGGACTGGTCCTGGACGGCCGCTGGCCGCTCGTGCTGCCCGCCCTGCTGCTCGGGATCACCGCCTTCCTCGCCATCGGAGTGATCGTCGGAAGCTACGCGAACACCCCGGAAGCCGTCGCCGCCATCGCCAACTGCCTGATGGTGCCGATGGCGTTCCTGTCCGGGTCCTTCCTGCCGTTGGACATGATGCCGGCCTGGCTGCAGTCGGTCTCCCGCGTCCTGCCGCTGCGCTACCTCAACGACGCGGCGACCGGCGCGCTCACCGGCACCGGATCCCTGGCCGCCATCGGCACCGGCTGCGCGGCGCTCCTCGGCTTCGCCGTCCTGTTCGGGGCGATCGGGCTCAAGACCTTCCGCTGGAGCAACCGGATATGACCACGACCCCGCCGTGTCCGCCCGCCCCCGACGGGACACCCCTCGAATCCGCCCGGCGGGACCTCGCCGAGGCGCTGGTCCCGCTCGGCGCCGTCGTGGTGACCCTGGGCGTGCACGATGCCCTGGGGCCGCGCGCCGCCGACCCGTTCGCCGCCGTCCGGCCCCGGGCCACCGTCCACCTCAGCGCGCGGGAGGTGCTCGTCGGCCCCTGGGGCGGAGACGGCGGCGCACCGGCGTGCGGCCAGTGCCTGGCCATGCGCCGCCAGCGGCTGCGCAGCCGGAGCGAGCGCGACGCGCTGGAGACCGGCCGCGGGCCGGGTACGCCCACAGGCTCCGAGTGGCCCCGGCTGTCCCCGTACGCGCACGACGCGGTGTACGCCCTGCACGAGGCGGTCCACGGCGGCCGGGTCGCCGCACCCGCCGGTGCGGCCGCCGACCGGGCCCTGCCCCAGGTATCCCGGCTGGACCTGGAGACACTGCGCGTACGGACGTATCCGCTGCTGGCCGATCCGCTGTGCCCCGACTGCGGGCCCCGGGGCGCCGACGCACCGCGCCCCTTCACCCCCACCTCCAGGCCCAAGCCCGCTCCCGAAGCCCAGCGGCTGCGCGCCGCGTCCTCCTACCCGATGCCGTACGCGGCGCTGGCCAATCCGGTGACGGGGGTGCTGGGCGGGGGGACCTGGCAGAACGTCACCTCGCCCACCACCGCACCGGTTGCGGGCAGCGTCTTCATGCGGGGGTACGCGGGACTGACGGACGTGACGTGGAGCGGGCAGGCCAACAGCTTCGCCGTCAGCCGCGACCTCGCCCACCTGGAAGGACTGGAGCGGTACGCCGGAACCCACCGCCGCACCGGCAAGACCCTGCTCACCGCCGCGTACGCCGAACTGGGCGAGCGGGCCCTGGACCCGGCCGCGTGCGGGTTCTACGCGGCCGAGACCTACCGGGACGACCCGCTGGTGTCCCCCTTCGACCCCGAACGGCCCATCCCGTGGGTGTACGGGCACTCGCTGCGCGACGACCGCCCCGTGCTGGTCCCGGCCCGGCTGGTGCACTACAGCGCCGGCGTCGCCGCCGACAACTTCGTCTTCGAGTGCTCCAACGGCTGTGCCATCGGCAGCTGCGAGGAAGAGGCGCTGCTCGGCGCCCTGCTCGAACTCGTGGAGCGGGACGCGTTCCTGCTCGCCTGGTACGGCGGACTGCGGCTGACCGAGATCGACCTGGCGAGCGTGCCGGGGACCGCCGTGCGCGCGATGGCCGACCGGGCCGCGCTCCAGGGCTACGACGTGCACGCCTTCGACAACCGCATCGACCTGGCCGTCCCGGTCGTCACCGGGCTCGCGGTGCGCCGCGACGGCGGCCCCGGGCTGTACTCCTTCGGCGCGGGCGCCGCGCTCGACCCGGCGGCGGCGGTGGAGGCCGCCCTGTCGGAGGTGCTCACCTACATCCCGCACCTGCCCCGCCAGGTCGAGGAGCGGCGCGGCGAACTGGAGGAGATGGCCGCCGACTTCGACAAGGTGCTGCACCTGAAGGACCACGCCCAGCTGTACGGGCTGCCCGCGATGGCGGAGCACGTCCGCCCCTACCGGGAACCGCTCGCCGTACGCACGATGGACGAGCTCTACCGGTCCTGGACGGAGCACGGACGACCCCGCACCGGAGACCTCCGCGACGATCTGCGGTGCGTCGTGGACGAGCTGGTACGCGCCGGACACGACGTCGTCACCGTCGACCAGACCACCCCGGAGCAGCGGCGGATCGGCCTGCACACGGTCTGCGCCGTGGTGCCCGGGCTGCTGCCGATCGACTTCGGCTGGGCCCGGCAGCGCGCCCCCCACCTGCCACGGCTGCGCACCGCGCCCCGGCGGGCGGGGATGCGCACGGCCGACCTCGCGGACGCCGACGTCCGCAGGATCCCGCACCCCTTCCCGTAGGAGGCCGCAACGGCCGATGCCCCGGCCCCCGCAGATGCGGGGCCGGGGCATCGCCGCGTCCGCGGCCCGACGGGTCAGGCGGAGCAGGAGGTGGTGCTGGTGGTCGACGAGCAGGTCGAGGTGGAGCTGCAGCTCGTGGAACCGGCGAGCACGACCTCGCTGGCGTCCGAGTAGTCGGAGATCTCGAACGTCTCGGACTCCAGCTCCAGGATCTCGTCCGCGAGCGAGGCGAGGGGCGACTTCTGCATGGTGGCTCCTTCGGGTGGGCGGACGGCGCGGGGTCGCGCCGTGCCGGGTCTGCTCCCATCACAGCGGGTACCGCCGTCACCGGACCCGTCGCAGCGCTGACACTCCGCTGTCACGAAGTGTCAGCGCCCTGCCGGGGCTGCCTCCGGCCCGCCGTCCGATCATGGCTCCATGACCGGCCACGCACCCGAACCGCCCGCCGCACCGCTCAGCCGACTCGGGGCGCACCTGCGCGACCTGACGGCCTGGTACCTGGAACTGCACCACGATCCGGAGCTGTCGGGGGAGGAGCGGCGCACGGCGGACCGCTTCGCCGGCAGGCTGGAGTCCGCCGGGTACACGACCACGCGCGGCATCGGCGGGCACGGTGTGGCCGGCGTGCTGCGCAACGGGGACGGTCCCACGGTCCTGCTGCGGGCCGAACTCGACGCCCTGCCGGTCCGGGAGACGACCGGACTGCCGTACGCGGCCCGCGGGGAGGCGGCGCACGCCTGCGGGCACGACCTGCACCTCGCGGCGGCCGCGGGCACGGCGCTGCTGCTCGCCCGGACCCCCCGGGCCTGGCGCGGCACCCTCGTCGTGGCCGGGCAGCCGGCCGAGGAGACGCTGGAGGGGGCCAGGGCGATGCTCGCCGACGGCCTCTACCGGCGGTGCGGCCGGCCCGACGACGTCCTGGCCCAGCACGCGGCGCCGCTGCCGGCCGGCATGGTCGCCCACGGATACGGGCCCATGACGGCGGGCAGTGTCACGCTCCGGGTGGTGGTGCACGGCCGCGGCGGGCACGCCGGAGCTCCGCACCTCGCCGTGGACCCGGTGGTGGCGGCGGCGCACGTGGTGACCCGGCTCCAGGCGGTGGTGGCACGGGAGGCCGCTCCGGCCGACCAGGTGGCGGTGACCGTGGGCTCCTTCCGGGCGGGGGAGCGGGCCAACGTCATCCCGGACCGCGCGGAACTGGCCGTCACGGTGCGGGCGGTGAGCGAGGCCTCGCTGGCCCGGGCCGCCGCGGCCGTGGAGCGGATCGTGCGCGCCGAGTGCGCCGCAGCGGCCTGCCCGCGGGATCCGGAGATCGTCCGGATCTCCACCTCCCCCGTCACCCACCCGGATCCGGCGCTGACGGCGGCCGTACGGGAGGCGCACGCCGCCGAGTTCGGGGCGGAGCGGGTGGCGATGTGGCCGCCCTCGCTCGCCACGGAGGACTTCGCCCTCTTCGGCGATGCCGGGGCGGAGGTGCACGGCGAGCGGGGCATCCGGCTCGGCTACTGGATGCTGGGCACGGCCGGCCCGGCCGCCTGGTCCCGCGCAGCGGGCTCGACCGCGGCGGAGAAGATGGCGGCCCTCCCCGCCAACCACGCGCCGGACTTCGCCCCGGACGCCCGGACCGCCCTGCCGGCCGCAGTCCGCGCGCTGACCGCCGCCGCGCTGTGCCGGCTCGGCCCCTCGTGAACCGTCACGGCCCGTCGGGTGGAACCGAGTTCCGCGGTCGGCTCGTCCCAGGCCACGTACCACGAGCAGACTTGGAGAATCGTTCCACCATGGCAACACCGCACCACCCGGCCGGCCACAGCCCCGCGACTGGCACCCCGTACGCGGCTTCCGGCGGCCAGGGCCACCCGCAGCCCTGGGGCAACCCCGCCGCCGCGGCCCCCGGTTACGGACCCCCGGTTCCAGCAGGTCAGGCCCCGCCCGCGGTCTGCCGCGCGTGCGGCGGCCGGACCGCCGTCGACTTCAAGGTCAGAGCCCACACCGGCATCCTCATCATGATGAAGTTCGAGCACCTGGACGGGCCGTTCTGCCGGGACTGCGGCCTGGCCGTCGTCCGGCAGATGACCTACCGGACCCTCATCCTCGGCTGGTGGGGGCCGCTCTCCCTGGTCATCGTCAACCCCCTCACCCTGGTGTGGAACCTGGTCGCGTACCTCAAGTACCGCGGGCTCGCACCGTCCGAGCCCGTCCCGGGCCGCACCCACCTCGACACGGGTCCGCCCGTCCTGCGGCGGCCGCTCGCCTACCTGGCCCTGATCCCCCTGGCGTGGGCCGTGTGGGTCCTGACCCAGATCCTGTCCCATTCCGCGTGAGCCGGCACCGGTGCGGGCGGCGTCCGCCGCCCGCACCGGGACGCGTCCGCCGCCGAACGGCCGCCGATCGCGCAGAACGATCTCCCACCCGACGAGAAACGATCTGCAAAGAGTGGAAGCCGTACGTCGGAGTCCGGTGTGCAGGCACTGAAGCGCTCCGGACGGCGAAGTGCATCGACGCGGCCGCCCGCTCCAGGCCGGGGCACGAGAACCGGGCGGCGGCACCGCTCGGCTCGACCCGATGGTGCACCGCGACCTGATCCTGCTCGGCCGAGCGCGCGCCTCCGGCGTCTGGACCGGGGCTGCGGAAGTCAGCCGTGAGCGGCAGCGGTGGCCACCACGTCGATGATCGCGGACTTGACGCCGTGCGCGGGGCCCGTCATGCGGACAGTCGCTGGAGCCATTCCGCCAGAAGGTGCTGTTCGGCCTGGCTGAGGGCCTTCTGGCCGGGCAGTGCTGCGTGCAGGGCGCGGGCGGCGCCGCCCGGCCCCGGTTCCTCCACAGCCGGTTCCTGAGTGGTGATGGTGGCGATCATGGATTCGCGCAGGGCGGCAAGGAGTGCGGGGTCGCGCTCGGGCTCGGGGAGGGACAGCCAGGTCAGGATGGCGCCGCTGGCGGTGGCGTGGACGATCTGGGCCGCGAGCCCCTCTTCCAGGCGCAGAAGCCCCGCACCGGCGATGCGGCGAATGCGGTCCATGAGGTGTTCGAGGCCGATCCGGAACATGGTCGTGGACCGCGCGGGTTCGCCGTACATCAGGGCGTACAGCGCGGGGTTGGTCACTCCGAACTCGACCACGGTGTCCCAGCCGTCGCGCAGCTCCTTGACCGGGTCCTGCGGTGTGGGTTCGATCTGTTGCTTGGCTGCGAGGAACCGGGTGAAGCCGTGCTCGGCCACCGCGTCCAGCAGCCCCTTCTTGTCGCCGAACAGCCGGTACAGGGCCGGCGGCTGCAGTCCGGCCGCGTCGGCGACCGCCCGGGTGGTGACCGCGTCGCGACCTCCGCTCTCCAGCAGGCCGGTCGCGGCCTCGATGATCCGGCGGCGCGTCTGCTCCCGTGCGGCGGTACCGGGCTCCGCGGCGCGCCGAGTGAGGGTCGGTTCAACAGGCATGGACCAACGATAGCCTCCTCGCAGCGGCATGGGTATCAACGTTCTCCGTATCGTGGTGTCATCGATAGTATCGTCGATGTCACTTTATGGGTTTCAGTGGAAACATCAGCGCGAGGAGAACCGTCATGTCCGACCGTCTGCGGATCATCGGGGTGGAAGAAACCGTCGTCGTACCGGCCGTCTACGAGGCGTACCGGCGGGTTGGGTCGCCCCAGGTCTTCTCGCGCGGGTTCGGGGACAGCCCGATAGCGAAGAACCTGCACGAGGTCGGAGAGCAGCGGCTGGCCCACATGGACGACCAGGGCATCGACGTCGCCGTGCTGTCCCTGTCATCTCCGGGTGTGCAGGACCTGCCCGAGGCCGACGCCGTGATGGTGGCGCGCGAGGCCAATGACCAGCTTGCCGCGATCGTTGCCTCCAGGCCCGATCGCTTCCAGGCGTTCGCCGCGATTCCCACTCAGTCGCCGGCTGCGGCCGCGGCCGAGCTGGAGCGCGCGGTGGTCGAGCTGGGCTTTCCCGGGGCCATGCTGTACGGACGCACCGGCGACAAGCCGGCCGACCACCCGGACAACGACGAGCTGTACGCGATGGCCGAGCGGCTCGCCGTGCCGCTGCACTTCCATCCGCAGACGCCGGTCCAGCCCGTCATCGACGCCTACTACTCCCACCTCCCCGAGCCCATGGGCCCCGTGCTGGCCGGCGCCGGACTCGGCTGGTACTACGACCTCGGCATCCAGTACCTGCGCATGATCTTCTCGGGTGTCTTCGACCGGTTCCCCGACCTGCAGGTGATCGCCGGACACTGGGGCGAAGTGGTGATGTTCTACCTCGACCACACCGGCTTCTTCGGTGAGGCAGGCGGTCTGCGGCAGCCCCTGACGGACTACTTCAAGCAGAACTTCTGGGTCGCCGGCAGTGGCACCAACAGCCCCCGCTACCTGCGCTGGACCGCCGAAGTGATGGGAACCGACCGGATGCTGTACTCCACCGACTACCCCTTCACCTACGGTTTCCGCCCCGGCGGCTTCCCCTACGTCGACACCAGCAACGGCCAAGCCCGCTCCTTCCTGGAGACCTCGCCGTTCACCGATGAGCAGAAGGCCGACATCGGCCACCGCAACTGGGAACGCCTCACCGCCCGCGCGAAGCACCTGACGGCCTGAAACGCCGATCGCGGGCCGGCGGAGCGCCACGGGGCGCTCCGGCCGGCCCGCCCGGCCCCCCGAGGGGGCCCGCGGCGCCCGCCCGC
>NZ_JBHYMC010000016.1:0-52986 GCF_042742535.1 Streptomyces sp. NPDC058880 | reverse complement strand
GGCGGGGGGCCGGCCCGGGGGGGGCGGCCCCCCGGCCCCCCGCGCCCCGCGCCCCCCCCCCCGCGGGCGCTCCGGGCTGGGGGCCCGCGGGGGGGCGGGGGGCGCCCCCGGGGGCGCGCCGGCCGGCCCGCACGGCCCACCGAGGTGGACCTCGGCGCACGCCGGATCCGCGGTGGTGGCGGGCGTCCGGGGCGGCGGCACCGAGCCTCAGGGCACCGGCCGGGCCCGCAGCACGCGGGCCGGATCCTGGCCCCCGCCGGTCACCAGGACCCGGACCTCGCCGCCGCTGCTGATCTCCGCCCGGACGATGCCGGTGGCGTCCTCGTAGACGGGGTGCCCGCCCGGTCCCGCCGCGTTGGTGCGGGTCATCCGGACGACGTCCTGCCCGACCCCGTCCGCGGCCGCGAAGACCACCTCGTAGGCATCCGCGTGCCCGTGCACCGTACTCATGGCCGACCCTCCTGCCGTGACGTCCGCGGTTCGCCGGCGGCGGCCGACTTCCCACCTGCCACGCTAAGCCCGCCCGGCCGCCCTGTCCTGGCCGGGCCGCGGGCGGCCGTCCCACCGGGCTCAGCCGGCGGGGCGCACCACGAACGCCACGGCGTCCACCGGGCCGCTGCGCCGGAAGTGCAGGACGAACGGGACGAGCTCGCCCACCTCGCGGCGGGTCTTCACCGCGACCGTCAGGTCCAGGGTGGCCGGAGTCATGTGCACGACGGTGCCCGCCGGGATGTCCGCCGAGGCGACCGCGCGCGTCGCGTCGCCGGTCCCGCCGAGCTCGTGCCGGTTGAGCACGATCTGGTAGGCGGTCGGCGAGGACACCGAGACCAGCTGGTCGTCGGATCCACCGGTGTTGGCGATCCGGAAGACGGCCGTGGTGCGCTCCTCGCCGGCGTGCGGGAGGAAGACCTGTCCGACACCGACGTCGATCCGGGCCGGGCTGCCGGCTGCTCCCGTCCTGGTCCAGGCCGTCAGCGCCACCAGCATCACCAGACACGCCGTCACGGGAACCAGGGCGGCGAACAGCCTGTCGCGTATACCCCGGCGGCCGGAGCCGCCGCGTTCCGCGACCGCCTTCACCGCGCGGGCCGCGGCCCGGCGCACCGTCCGCCTCACCGTCCCGTTCACCGTCCCGTTCACCTTCCGCAGCAGGTCGTTGATCAACGGGAAACCCTTCCGACGGGGGCGCCCGGCCGGCGCGGCGCGGGCTGCCAGGTGCGCAGGCGCAGGCTGTTGGCCACGACGAGGACCGAGCTGGCGGACATGGCGGCGGCGGCCGGCATCGGGGCCAGCAGCCCCACCGCCGCCAAGGGGACGGTCACCGCGTTGTAGCCGAACGCCCAGACGAGGTTGAGGCGGATCGTCGCCAGCGTGCGGCGGGCGAGGCGGACCGCGTCGGCGACCGCCTCGACGTCGCCCCGTACGAGGGTCACGTCGGCGGCCCCGATGGCCACGTCCGTGCCGCTGCCCATCGCGATGCCGAGATCCGCCTCCGCCAGGGCCGCGGCGTCGTTGACCCCGTCCCCGATCACGGCTACCCGGCGGCCCCCGCTCCGCAACTCCCGCACCAGCGCCGCCTTGCCCTCCGGAGTGCAGTGGGCGTGCACCCGTGCAATGCCGAGATCGCGAGCGACGGCCCGGGCGGTGGCCTCCCGGTCGCCGGTGGCCAGGACCGGCTCCACGCCGAGGTGCCGCAGCCGGTCCACCGCCCGGTAGCTGCCGGGCCGCAGGACGTCGCCCAGCGCGATAAGCGCCTCGTCGAAGCCGTCCACCCGGACCAGGACCGGGGTGAGCGCGGCAGCCTCCGCATCGGCCAGTGCCTGCGCCAGCGAGGCGGGCAGGCCGCCGCCCGGAGTGCGCACCTCCACCCGGCGGCCCTCCACGATCCCCGTCACGCCGCTGCCGGGCACGGCCAGGAAACCGACGACTTCCGGGAGCGGACCCCGGTCCGTGGCGCGCTGCGCGTAGCAGGCGATCGCGCGGCCCAGCGGGTGCTCGGAGCCCTGCTCCACCGCCCCGGCCAGCCGGAGGACCGCCTCCCTGCCGATCCCACCGGCGGTCTCCGTCACCCGTACGACGGACATGTGCCCCGTGGTCAGCGTGCCGGTCTTGTCCAGGACGATCACGTCGACGTGCCGCAGGGCCTCCAGGGACCGCGGCCCCTTGACCAGGATGCCGAGCCGGGCGCCCCGGCCGGTGGCGGCCATCAGGGCCGTCGGGGTGGCCAGGCCGAGGGCGCACGGGCAGGCCACGACGAGGATCGCGACGGCCGCGGTGACGGCCGCCTGGGGATCTGCTCCGGCGCCGAGCCAGAAGCCCAGCACGGTCACCGCCAGGGACAGCACCGCCGGGACGAAGACGCCCGCCACCCGGTCGGCCAGGCGCTGTGCCCGGGCCTTGCCCGCCTGTGCCTCGGTGACCAGGCGCGTGATCCGGGCCAGCCGGGTGTCGGCGCCGACCGCCGTGGCCTCGACGAGGAGCAGTCCGCCCATGTTGACGGCGCCACCCACCACCGGACGTCCCGGGCCGACCTCTACCGGGTCGCTCTCCCCGGTGATCAGTGACAGGTCCAGGGCCGAACGGCCGGACACCACGACGCCGTCGGTGGCGACCCGCTCCCCGGGCCGGACGACGAAGCCCTGCCCCGGCACCAGCTCCGCTATGGGCAGCAGGCGCTCCCCGCCCTCCTCGCGCACGGTGACGTCCTTGGCGGCCAGCCCGGCGAGGGAGCGCAGCGCCGCACCCGTGCCGCGCCGGGCACGCGCCTCCAGATGGCGGCCGGTCAGTACGAAGAGGGGAACGGCCACGGCCGCTTCGAGGTAGAGGTGCGCGACCTCCGCTCCGGCCGACGGGAGCAGGCTGAACGGCATGCGCATGCCCGGATCGCCCGCCCCGCCGAGGAACAGCGCGTACAGGGACCAGGCGAAGGAGGCGATGACGCCGAGCGAGACGAGGGTGTCCATGGTGGCCGCCGCGTGCCGCAGTCCGCGGGCCGCCCTCAGGTGGAACGGCCAGGCGCTCCAGACGGCCACGGGGGCGGCCAGTACGAGGCACAGCCACTGCCAGTTGCGGAACTGCAAGGCGGGCACCATCGACAGCACGAGGACGGGCAGGCAGAGCAAGGCGGTGATCAGCAGGCGTTCGCGGTCCTTGCGGGCCTCCTCGCGCGTTGGACCTGCCGGATCGTCCGGATCTTCCGGGCCGGCCGCACCGGCGGAGCCCGAGGGGCGGGCCGTACCGCCCGGGGCGCCTGGGCCGGTCCCGGCCCGGGGCACGGGCGGCGGTATCCACTCCGGCTCGTAGCCCGCCTTCTCGACCGCGGCCATGAGATCCTCGGCCGTGACGCCCGCCGGGTGGTGGACGCGGGCCCGGCCGGTGGCCAGGTTCACCGAGGCCGTCACCCCCTCGATGCGGGACAGGCGCTTCTCCACCCGGTTCACGCACGCCGCGCAGGTCATGCCGCGGATGACCAGGTCGGTGGTCACCCCGGCGACCGTGCCGCCTTCCGCCGTCATCGCCCGCCGCCGTGCACGCCGGCCGCGCCGCCGCTCATGCCGTCCATGCCGCCCGGCGCGGCGGGGTCGGCGTCGCCGACGGTGCTGCGCATGCCGGGCGCCACCGGACCGGCCGCCGCCCCGATCCCGTACGCGAGGGCGAACAGCGCGAGGAGCAGCACCGCGAAGCCGGTCAGCGCCGGGGGAGGGCCCCACCGCTGCGTGGACGCGGGCGCCTGCACTGCGGACTGCTGTTCTTCGGTCATCGACATTCCCTGATCCGAGGATTCGCTCTCGGGGACGACGCCCCGCCGGTTCCGGTCAGGTGGTCGGTTGCGGCCCCCGCCCGGTTCCGGCGGATCTCCCATCGGTCGCCCACCCCCTCCGTCGGATCAGTCCTTCTCGCGGATCACGGGGTAGGGGATGAAGGTGCTGCTGTTCTCGTCGACCGCCAGGGCGCGGCCGAGCGGAGGGACGGCCCGCTGGGGGCAGTCGAGCCGTTCGCACAGGCGGCAGCCCATGCCGATGGGCGTGGCGGCGGAGACGTTGCCGAGGTCGAGGCCGTCGGAGTACACCAGCCGGGAGGCGTGCCGGATCTCGCAGCCGAGGCCGATCGCGAAGGTCTTGCCGGGTTCGCCCCAGCCGCCGCGGTGGCGGGTCACGGAACGCGCGGTCCACAGGTACCGCTGCCCGTCCGGCATGGCGGCGATCTGGACGTGGATGCGACCGGGCGCGGCGAAGGCCTCGTAGACGTTCCACAGTGGGCAGGTACCGCCCGCACGGGAGAAGTGGAATCCGGTGGCGGACTGCCGCTTGGACATGTTCCCGGCCCGGTCGACCCGTACGAACGAGAAGGGCACCCCGCGCAGCCTGGGGCGTTGCAGGGTGCTGAGGCGGTGGCAGACAGTCTCGTAGCCGAGGCCGAAGTGGTCGGTGAGCCGGTCGATGTCGTACCGGAACTCCTCGGCTGCCGCGTGGAAGGCGCCGTACGGGAGGATCAGCGCGGCTGCGAAGTAGTTCGCGATGCCGATCCGGGCCAGGCCGTGCGCGGGGGAGCCGGGCGGGAAGTCCTCGGCAGCCAGCCGGTCCAGCTCGGCTCCCTGCTCCACCAGCGCGAGCTGGGTGGCCATCCGGAACGCCTGCTGGCCAGGCCGCAGTCGGCCGGACAGGCGCAGGACCCGCGCGCCCGCGTCGAAGTGGTGGAGGCGGTCGGAGCCGGCCGTCAGCCGGATCCCGTGCCGGCCGGAGAGCCGGTCCGCCAGCACGCGCAGCACGTCCCCGCGCTCGATGCCGATCTCCTGCGCCAGCGCTTCGGCGGCCGTGTCGGTGTCGTGCAGGTAGTTCTGCCGCCGGTAGAAGAAATCGCGGATCTCCTCGTGGGGCGAGCGTGGCGCGACGCCCCCCGCCCCGTCCCTGCCGTCCGCCGTCTCCGAGAGCCGTTCCGCGAGCAGCTGGCTGCGCCGGCCCAGGTCCACCAGCACGGACGCGACGGCCGGCATCCGCTGGGCCAGCTCGGCCAGGTCGGACGGGGACACCCGGGCCTGCGCGACCTCTCCGGCGAGCGCCTCGCGCAGGTCGGCCACGAGCCGGCTGGTGTCACGCTCGGAGAAGAAGCCGGGATCGACGCCGAATGCCTCGGTCAGCCGGAGCAGTACCGGGACGGTCAGCGGGCGGGAGTCGTGCTCCATCTGGTTGAGGTAGCTGGGCGAGATGCCGAGGACCCGGGCCAGTTCCGCCTGGCTCATCCGGCGTTCCTCGCGCAGCCGCCGCAGGCGCGCCCCCGCGTAGGTCTTGCTCACCCACACCCCCTCCTCGGGCCCTTCGGCCGGGCTCCGGGGCATGCGCGACCACGCCTCCCCCGAACCTTCGCAAGCATGGCAGAAACCGGCGGGAAGATGCGCAGAACTTGGCAGACAGCACTCCTTGTTGACACTCGGTGCCAGTGTCAGAGTCGTCCTGCGGACCGCCGGACCCCGGCGGCCGAGACGGGCGGTCGGGGCGTGAATCGCTCCCTGATGTCGGATATTCCGGCAGTCCGGCTCGGCCGCCCGGCGCATTGCTCAGCTCCGTCCATGGTGGGGTCCGGCGGCCGCGACCCAAGGTTCGGGCACACAGTGCCAATGCCTTGCCGCGCTCGGCGACAGCATTGGCAGCCCCAGCGACTCACGGAGACGGTGACGGTCATGGCAGAGGCGAACACGACCACGGCAGCGGCGCAGCGGCTGGCGCAGCGCTGGGCCACGGACCCGCGATGGGCGGGCATCGAGCGCACTTACACGGCCGAGGACGTGGTGCGGCTCTCCGGCAGCGTGCGGGAGGAACACACCCTGGCCCGGCGCGGCGCCGAGCGCCTGTGGAGGCAGCTTCACGAGCTGGACTACGTCCACGCCCTCGGTGCGCTGACCGGAGGGCAGGCCGTGCAGCAGGTCCGTGCGGGCCTCCGGGCGATCTACCTCTCCGGCTGGCAGGTGGCCGCCGACGCCAACCAGGCCGGCCACACCTACCCCGACCAGAGCCTGTACCCCGTCAACTCCGTCCCGCAGGTGGTGCGCCGCATCAACAACGCCCTCCTGCGCGCCGACCAGATCGCCACCGCCGAGGGAGGCGCCGACGCGACGGACTGGCTGGCGCCGATCGTCGCGGACGCCGAAGCCGGTTTCGGCGGCCCGCTCAACGCCTTCGAGCTGACCAGGGCGATGATCGCGGCGGGCGCGGCCGGCATCCACTACGAGGACCAGCTCGCCTCCGAGAAGAAGTGCGGCCACCTCGGTGGCAAGGTCCTCGTCCCGACCTCGCAGCACGTCCGCACCCTCAACGCGGCCCGGCTCGCCGCCGACATCGCGGACACTCCGACCTTGATCATCGCCCGTACGGACGCGCTGGCCGCGAATCTGCTGACGAGCGACGTCGACGAGCGGGACGCACGGTTCAGCACCGGCGAGCGCACCGCCGAGGGCTTCTACCGCATACGCAACGGCATGGCTCCCGTCATCGCACGCGGTCTCGCCTACGCCCCGTACGCCGACCTCATCTGGGTGGAGACCGGCACCCCGGACCTGGCCCAGGCCCGTGAGTTCGCCGAGGCCCTCCATGCGGAGTTCCCCGGGAAGATGCTGGCCTACAACTGCTCGCCCTCCTTCAACTGGAAGGCCACCCTCGACGACGACCAGATCGCCAAGTTCCAGCGCGAACTCGGCTCCATGGGCTACAAGTTCCAGTTCATCACCCTGGCCGGCTTCCACTCCCTCAACCACGGCATGTTCGACCTGGCCCGGGGCTACGCCGAGCACGGCATGACGGCCTACGTGGACCTCCAGGAGCGCGAGTTCGCCGCCCAGCGGCACGGGTTCACCGCGGTCAGGCACCAGCGCGAGGTCGGCACCGGCTATTTCGACCTGGTCTCCACCGCCGTCAACCCGGACTCCTCCACCACCGCGCTCGCCGGCTCGACCGAGGAGGAGCAGTTCCACTGATCCGTCTCCCCGGCTCCCCGGTCCTCTCCTCCACCTTCCCGCTCCGCCCACCCACTCCCGTCCCGCCTCCGTCAGGAGACCGCATGTCCACCACCGCGACCACGCCCCGGGACCCGGCCCGCGCGGCACCGGCCGAACGTCACGACGCGTTCCCCGCGCACGTCAGCGGCGTCCCGCCGCACTGCGATGCGAGCCCGCGCGGCCACCGGGCCGCGGCCCCGCAGGGGCCGGCCGAGGACGCCGCGGGCGCCGCCCCGATCCGCCGCGTCGGCATCGTCGGCGGCGGGCGGATGGGCGCCGGAATCGCCGAGGTCTGCGCCCGCGCGGGACTCGACACCGTCGTCTACGAGGTCGACGCCGGCGCGGCCCTGGCCGCGCGCGAACGGGTCGCCATGTCCCTCGAACGCGCCGTCCAGCGCGGAAAGCTGGACCGGATCTCCGCCGAAGACGCCCTCGCCGGGCTGGTCTTCGCCGGTAGCCTCGACGAACTCGCCGACCGGCAGCTGGTCGTCGAGGCCGTCACGGAGAACACCGCGATCAAGACGGAGACCTTCGCGGCCCTCGACAAGATCGTGGAGGATCCTGCGGCGATCCTCGCCACCAACACCTCCTCCCTGCCGGTCATGCGCCTGGGCATGGCCACGGGCCGCGCCGACCGGGTCGTGGGACTGCACTTCTTCAACCCCGTCCCCGTGCTCCCCCTCGTGGAGGTCGTCTCCTCGCTCCACACCTCCCGGGAGACCGTCGGGGCCGTGGAGGCCTTCGCCCGTGACGTCCTGGGCAGGACGGTCGTCCACTCCACCGACCGGGCCGGCTTCGTCGTCAACGCCCTCCTCGTCCCGTACCTGCTCTCGGCGATCCGCATGACCGAGTCCGGCTTCGCCACCGCGACCGATGTGGACACGGGCATGGAACTGGGCTGCGCCCACCCGATGGGGCCGCTCAGGCTCGCCGACCTGATCGGCCTGGACACCGTCGCCGCCATCGCCGAATCGCTCTACGACGAGTTCAAGGAACCCCTCTACGCCCCGCCCCCGCTCCTGTCGCGGATGGTGCAGGCGGGCCTCCTGGGCCGCAAGAGCGGCCGCGGGTTCCACACGTACGACCAGGGCCGATGAGGGACCCTGGTCCGCCGCCGGGCTGAGGGGCCCGGCGGCGCGCGGTGAGCGGGGTGCGGTGGAGTGGTGTCCGCCGCACCCCACGGCGCTGCTCTCGCCGTACGCGCGCGGCGGCCTTCCGGAACCCGGGCAGTGGTGCCGGGCGACGGCCTTCCACGGTGTCGCCGCGCCCCGGCCGGTGCGTCGGTGCGTCGGAGGAGCCGGTGCTCAGGGGCGCCCGGTCAGGTATCCGCCCATCGAGGTGAAGTACCGGCCGGCCGGCAGCTCGCGCCCGTCCTCGGTCCGCACCCGGGTGATGGCCAGCCCGTGGTTGCGGCCGGAGCGGGCGTCGGCGCCCGCGACGATCACCACGCCGTCGCCCTCGCGGTAGAAGACGCGGCCGGGCGTGCCGCCGTAGCGGCCCTGCGACACGAAGGCGGCCAGGACCTCGATTCGCCTGCCCCGGTGGAAGGTGAAGGCGCTCGGGTAGGGCTCGGACTGGGCCCGTACCAGACGGTCCAGTTCCTCCGCGGACCAGGTCCAGTCGATGCGGCTGTCCTCGACGGACCGCTTGTGGAAGAAGCTGGCCTGCGACCGGTCCTGGCGCACGAACTCCCGCTGCCCGGAGGCGATGAGGCCGAGGGCGCCGACCGTGACCGGCGCGATGAGGTCGACGGTCCGGTGGAAGAGGTCGGTGGCGGTGTCCTTCGGCCCCACCGGGACGGCCTCCTGCCGCACGATGTCGCCGGCGTCGAGTTCGTCGTTCATCATGTGCGCCGTGACGCCGACTTCGGTTTCACCGTTGATCAGCGCCCAGATCAGGGGCGAGAAGCCGGCGTACTTCGGCAGCAGCGAGTCGTGGACGTTCAGGGTGCCGTGGCGGGGGAGGCCGAAGACGCGCGGGGGCAGCCAGGTCCGCCAGTTGTTGGCCACGATGATGTCCGGGCTCGCCGCCTCCAGACGCGTGAACAGCTCGTCGTCGTCGGGGCGGTCGCGGAGCAGGACGGGGACGTGGTGCTCCGCGGCGAGGTCGGCGACGGAGTCGCTCCAGATCCTCTCGTAGGCGTGCTCGCTCCGGGGGTGCGTCACGGCCAGGACCACGTCGTGCTCGGAGTCCAGGAGGGCTTGCAGGGTGCGGTGCCCCCAGGTCTGGTAACCGAACATGACGACCCGCATGGTTCCTCCTCGGCGCAGGCGGTTGGCCACGTCGAGTAAAGCAAGGCTTGCCTAAGCGTGCAATGGCCCTAGTGCGCAAGGGAGTTGAAGGTCGCTCGGAAGGGTGACCGTCCGCTCCGCCTATCGACAGCGTCCCGGAAATGAGCTTAGCCTTGCCTAAGTCTCATGGTCGTGACGTCGTCGGCGTGCCCGAGTTCCGCGTCCGCCGGGGTCCGGCCCGCGGCCGCGCGTCCCCACGGCTCGGTGGCCGTCCTCGCAAGATGGGAGTGACATGGCACAGGTTCGTCCTGGCGAATCCCCGGTGGTCCACGACCTCGTTGGAATCGGCTTCGGGCCGTCCAACGTGGCCATGGCCATCGCGGTCAGCGAGCACAACGCACGCGTCGGCGGACGGGAGGCGGTCCACGCTCGCTTCTTCGAGCAGCAGCCACGCTTCGGCTGGCACCGCGGGATGCTCATCGACGACGCGACCATGCAGGTGAGCTTCCTCAAGGACCTGGTGACGCTGCGGAACCCGGCGAGCGAGTTCAGCTTCCTGTGCTACCTCAAGAGCAGGGGACGGTTGGTCGACTTCATCAACCACAAGAACCTCTTCCCGCTGCGTGTGGAGTTCCACGACTACTTCGAGTGGGCCGCGGACAAGGTCGACGGTCTGGTCTCCTACGGACATGAGGTCGTCGGCGTCACGCCCGTCGCCCGTGACGGAGCGGTGGAGCACCTCGACGTCACGGTCCGCTCCGGGGAGGGACTTGCCCTCCACCGGGCCCGCAACATCGTGCTGGGCACCGGTCTGCGCCCCTTCATGCCGGACGGTGTCGAACGCACCGAGCGCGTCTGGCACAACTCGGATCTGCTGACGAAGGTCGACGGCTTGGACGGCGGCGCCCCCTCCCGATTCATCGTCGTCGGCGCAGGGCAGAGTGCCGCCGAGAACGTCGCCTACCTGCACCGCCGTTTTCCGGAGGCCGAGGTCTGCGCCGTCTTCTCCCGCTACGGGTACAGCCCCGCCGACGACAGCGGCTTCGCCAACCGGATCTTCGACCCGGATGCCGTGGGCGAGTTCTTCGCCGCGCCGGAGGACGTCAAGCACCGGCTCATGGACTACCACGGCAACACCAACTACTCCGTGGTGGACATCGACCTGATCGACGACCTGTACCGGCGGATGTACCGGGAGAAGGTGCTGGGCACCGAGCGCCTCCGCTTCCTCAACGTCTCCCGGCTGGCGGCCCTCCGGGAGACCTCGGCGGGCGTTCGCGTGACCGTGCGGTCCCTCGTCACCGGTGAAGAGACCCCGCTGGACGCCGACGTCGTGGTCTTCGCGACCGGGTACCGTCCCGCAGACCCCCTCGGCCTGCTCGGTGAAGCCGCCGGGCGGTGCCTGCGTGACGGCGAGGGGCGCGTCCGGGTCCGGCGCGACTACCGCATCGCGACGGACCCCGCACTGCGCTGCGGGATCTACGTGCAGGGCGGGACGGAGCACACCCACGGCATCACCTCGTCCCTGCTGTCCAACACCGCCGTCCGGGTGGGCGAGATCCTCGACTCGCTCCTCGGGCGCGGTCCGCAATCCGCTTCCGGCCAGGCCCGTACGGTCTCCGGGGCGCCGGCGGTGCGGCTGCCCGCCGACCGGCGCCGATTCCACTGACTCCAGTCCACCGGCGGACGGAAGGGATGGGGTAGGGCGACATGGGCGTGATGGCACTGGAACGTCCCCTGTCCACGGGCACGACACAGGCGCGCAGGCGGAGGGTCGCCGGCTCGGTCACGCTCGCGGTGATCCTGCTGATCGCGATGGCCGTGTCACTGGGCGTCGGTGCGCGCGGGCTCAGTCCCTCCGAGGTCTGGTACGGACTGTCGGCCGGGCCGAGCGCCGACCACCGGCTGACCGAGATCCAGCTCATCGTGCGGACGGTACGGCTCCCGCGCACGGTGCTCGCCACCGCGGCCGGAGTGGCCCTGGGGGTGGGCGGGGCGCTCATCCAGGGCTACACGCGCAACCCGATCGCCGACACCGGCCTGCTGGGCGTGAACGCGGGTGCCTCGTTCGCCGTGGTCTCGGTGATCGCCGTCCTCGGCTTCGCGAACCCTTTCCAGTACGTCTGGTTCGCCTTCGCCGGGGCCGTGGTCGCGGGCGTCCTGGTGTTCGGGCTGGCCGGCATCGGCCGAGGGGCCGGCAACCCGCTGACCCTCGCACTGGCCGGACAGGGGGTCACCGTGTTCCTCGCCGCGATGACGACGGCGGTCGCGCTGTCCGACAAGGCGTCACTGAACGCGCTGCGCTTCTGGAACGCGGGCTCGGTGGCCGGCGTCGGATTCGGCGTCATCAGGCCGGTGACCGCCTTCATCGGGGCCGGGCTGGTGCTGGCAGCGGCCACGCTGCCCGCCCTCAACCTGCTCAACCTGGGCGACGACGTGGCGCGGGGCCTGGGCGTCAACACCGCCCTCCACCGGACCCTCGGCATCATCGCCATCACCCTGCTGGCGGGGGCCGCGACGGCGGCGTGCGGCTCCATCGCGTTCCTCGGGCTCATGGTGGCCCACCTGGCCCGCTACCTGACCGGGCCGGACTACCGCTGGCTCGTGCCGTACGCGGGTCTCCTCGGTGCCGTCGTCCTGCTGGTCTGCGACATGGCCGGACGACTGCTGGTGCGGCCGGGCGAGCTGGACGCCGGTGTCGTCGTGGCGCTCCTCGGCGCCCCCTTCTTCGCGGTCCTGGTGTGGCGCGGGAAGTTCACGGGCGCATGACCGGGCCCGGCATGGACGTCGCCGACCCGCACCGGCCGCGGGAGAAGCCTCCGCTGGCACCGGGTGTGCGGCTCGGCGGGATGTCGTTCGTCTGGCGGCCCTGGCTGGTCTGCGTCACACTCCTGCTGGCGGCGGCGACCTTCCTCGCCTGCTGCGTGTCCATCGGCGTCGGGGACTTCCCCATCGCGCTGCCCCGGGTGATCTCCACGGTCCTGGGCCGGGGCGAGCCGGTCGACGAATTCGTGATCATGGACCTTCGGATGCCCCGGGCCCTGGCCGGCTGCGTCGTGGGAGTCGCCCTGGGCGTGTCGGGGGCGATCACCCAGTCCATCGCGCGCAACCCGCTGGCCAGCCCCGACATCCTCGGGATCACCTGGGGCGCCGGCGCGGTCGCGGTGTTCCTGGTCACGGTGTCGGGCGGGAGCGCCACGGCCGTCGTCAACTCCGTGGGGCTGTCCGGTGCAGCTCTCGCGGGTGGTCTGGGCACGGGGCTCCTCGTGTACGTGCTGGCCTGGCGGCGCGGGATCGACGGCTTCCGGCTCGTCCTCATCGGCCTGTCCGTGAGCGCGGTGATGGAGGCCGTCACGACCTGGCTGCTGGTGACCGCCGACATCAGAGACGTGGCCCGGGCGCAGGCCTGGTTGATCGGTTCCCTGGACAGCCGTTCCTGGGATGACGTGCGGGTGGCGCTCTGGTGCACGCTCGCGCTGGTGGCCGTCGTGGCGTCGGCCTCGTTCCAGTTCAAGCCGCTGCATCTCGGCGACGACGTGGCCACGGGCCTGGGCGTCCGCCGTACGCTCGTGCGGGCCGTCCTGCTGCTGTGCGCGGTGCTGCTGGCCGGGGTCGCGGTGAGCGCGGCCGGGCCCGTCTCCTTCGTCGCGCTGGTGGCACCGCAGGTGGCGATGCGCCTGACGAGGTGTCCGACACCGCCGATGGCGGCCTCCGGGCTGACCGGGGCCCTGCTGCTGACCGGCGCGGACCTGGTCGCGCGTACGGCGCTGCCGATCACCCTGCCGGTCGGGGTGGTCACCGCCGCGATCGGCGGTCCCTTCCTCGTGTACCTCCTGGTACGGGCCAATCTTCGTTGATCGACACATGTTCGGGCAGGCACGGACCGAGGGGGAGGCGTGGCCGAGGAACACGGCGCCGGGGGCGCGGCCGGGAGCGCGGCCAGGGGTGCGGCCGAGGGCGCGGACACCGCGCGGCTGGTGGCCAGGGGAGTGACGGTCGGGTATGGGGGCCGGGTCGTCATCGACGACCTCGACGTGGCCGTCCCGCCCCGGGTGATCACCACGATCATCGGGGCCAACGGGTGCGGCAAATCGACCCTGTTGCGGACCCTGGCGCGGCTGCTCAGGCCTACCCGGGGGGTCGTCGTCCTGGACGGCGACGACATCGCGCGGCTCCGGACCAGGGACGTGGCCAGGAAGCTCGGCCTGCTGCCGCAGGCCCCGGTGGCGCCGGAGGGGCTCACCGTGGCCGACCTGGTCGCCAGGGGCCGGCATCCGCACCAGAGCTGGCTGCGGCAGTGGTCGTCGGACGACGCCGACGTGGTGGAGCGCGCGCTCGCCATGACGGGGGTGTCCGATCTGGCAGACCGCCCGGTCGATTCCCTGTCCGGAGGCCAGCGCCAGCGGGTGTGGATCTCCATGACGCTGGCCCAGGGCACCGACCTGCTGCTGCTCGACGAGCCGACCACCTACCTGGACCTGGCGCACGCCGTCGACGTGCTCGATCTGGTGGACGACCTCCACGAGTCCGGATGCACGGTCGTCCTGGTGCTGCACGACCTGAATCTGGCCGTCCGTTACAGCGACCACCTCGTCGTGATGAAGGCGGGAACGATCCTGGCGCAGGGCCACCCGCGTGAGGTGATCACCGCCGGTCTGCTCCGGGAGGCCTTCGGACTGCGGGCCAGGGTGATCGACGACCCGGTGGGGGGCGGGCCCCTCGTCGTGCCGATCGGCCGCACCCATGTGACGCCGGATCAGGCGGACAAAGATTCGGTTCAAGTAAGGCTAGGCTAGCCTCACTTGAGGGCGATATCGTGTGCCTGCCCTCGGGCCGGGGTGCCATGGACAGCACGAAAGCAAGGGATTGCGGATGCTTCTCCATCGAACGACTCGTACCAGTCCCCGGGCACGGGCCGCCGCGGCCGTGTCCGCCGCGGCGCTCGGAGCCGGCCTCCTGGCCGGCTGCGGATCCGGCCCGGCGGACCCGGCCGCACGGAGCGGCCCTGACACCCCGGCCACCGAAGCCGGCACCTTCCCGGTCACCGTGGAGCACGCCTTCGGATCCACGCGGATCGACAGGGCCCCGAAGCGCGTCGTCTCCGTCGGCTACACCGACGACCAGGCCGTCCTCGCCCTCGGGATCAAGCCGGTGGGCATGGTCGACCAGTACCCCAACCCGCCCGGCACGAGTCCCGACCTCAACACCCAGTGGCCCTGGACGAAGGCCAAGTGGGGCGACACCCGCCCCGATGTCGTCATGAACAACGGCGACGCCGGCCCGAACTACGAGAAGATCGCCGCACTGCGGCCGGATCTGATCATCGCCGTCTACTCCGAGATCGACCGGGCCTCCTACGAGAAGCTCACCAGGATCGCACCGACGGTGGGCCGGACCAGGGCCGAGAAGGAGCCCTTCAGCGCCCCCTGGCAGGACAACGCCGTCCACATCGCCAAGGCCCTCGGCCAGGAGGCCAGGGGAACCGAACTGGTCAAGGGCATCCAGGACAAGCTCGACGCGGCCAGGAAGGCGCACCCGGAGTTCGCGCACCAGACCGCCGTCGCACTGTCCTGGTACAAGGACTCGGTCGCCCCCTTCACCACCACCGACGTGCGCGGCCGACTCGTGACGGGCATCGGCTACCAGGGCCAGGCCGAGATCGACAAGATCGCCGACGGCAGGTTCTACACCACGCTCTCCCCGGAGCGCATGGACCTCGTCGACGTCGACCGGATCTTCGTCATCGCCGACCGGGCGGACCAGGAAGCGCTGAAGAAGTCCGAGCTCTTCACCCACCTGAACGCGGTCCGCAACGGCCGGGTCTCCTACCTCCTGGACAGCGAGGGCCCGGCCGTCGGCGCGGCCATGTCCCAGGGCACCCTGCTCTCCCTGCCCTACGCGATCGACGAACTCGTCACCTCGGCCGGCTGACGGTGAGCGCCCCGGACACCTTCGCCGCCCCGGTCGCCCTGCGCACCACGACCGGACGGGAGGCCGCCCGCTGGGTGGCCGCACACTGCCGCGAGGTGCCCTGGCTGACGGCCGCCACCGTCCTGACGACAGTGGCCGGGGCGGCGCTCCAGGTGCTCCCGCTGCTGCTGCTCGGCCGGGTCGTCGACGGGGTGGTCGCGGGCGGACCGCGCTCGGTCTTGGTCACCACGGGCGCGCTGATGGCAGCCGCCGCGCTCCTCGGCGCCGCCGCCACCGGCCTGTCCACCCACCTGGTCGGGCGGCTCGGCGCGGGTCTCCTCGCCCGCCTGCGGGAAGGCGCCGTCCGGGCGGTGCTGGGGATGCCGAGCGCCCGGATCGAACAGGTCGGCCGGGGCGACGTGCTGTCCCGCGTCGGCGACGACGTCGCCGTCCTGTCCCGGGGCATCCGCACGGCCGTCCCCACCGTGTTCTCGGCGGGCGTACTGGTCGTCATCGCCACGCTCGGCATGTTCGGCCTCGACTGGCGGCTCGGTCTGGCCGGAGCCGGGGCGCTGCCCGCGTACGCGCTGGCCCTGCGCTGGTACCTGCCCCGCTCCGCCCCGCTCTACCGGCGGCAGCGGGCGGTCCAGGCGGACCGCGCACAGGCGCTCATCAGCGGGCTGAACGGGATCGACACGGTCCGCGCCTACCGCCTGGAGGACGCCTTCCGGGAGAAGGTCACCACCGAGTCGTGGCGGGTCCGCGAGCTCGGCATCGAGGTCTTCCGGCTCTTCGGCCGGTTCGTCGGCCGGGAGAACCGTGCCGAGTACATCGGACTCGTCCTCATCATCGTGACCGGGTACGCCCTGCTGGAGGCCGGGGCCGCGACCCTCGGCGAGGTGTCGGCCGCCCCGCTGCTCTTCCACCGGCTCTTCACCCCGCTGGGATCCATCATGTTCACCTTCGACGAGGCGCAGAAGTCGGGCGCGAGCTTGACCCGGCTGGTCGGGGTGCTCGGGGAGGACGCCGAGGACCGGCTCGTCGGCGTCCCGGCCGACGCCCCGGCGGCCGACGCGGCGTATCCGGTCACCGTGAAGGGCCTGACCTTCGGCTACCCCGGCTCCGAGCAGCCCGTCCTGCGCGACGTCGACCTGGCCATCCCGGCCGGCGGTTCCCTCGCCCTCGTGGGGGCGACGGGCGCCGGCAAGTCGACCCTGGCCGCGCTGGTCGCCGGCATCGGGACCCCACAGGCCGGATCAGTGTGCATCGGCGGGACCGACCTCGCCGGCCTCGACGAGGCCGGCGCGCGCGCCCTGGTGAGCATCCTGACGCAGGAGACGCACGTGTTCTGCGGCCCGCTCGCCGACGACCTGCGGCTCGCCGCACCGGAGGCGACCGACCACGAACTGGCGGACGCCCTGCGCACGGTCGGCGCCGACGGCTGGGTGGACGCCCTGCCCGACGGCCCGAACACCCCGGTCGGGGAGGGCGGCGAACGCCTGGACGCCACCAAAGTCGCCCAGATCGCGCTCGCCCGGCTGGTCCTGGCCCGCTCGCCCGTGGTGGTGCTCGACGAGTCCACCGCCGAGGCCGGCAGCGAAGGAGCGGCCGGGTTGGAGCGGGCCGTGCTCGCCGCGTGCGCCGGCCGCACCACGCTGCTCGTCGCGCACCGGCTGACACAGGCCATGGCGGCGGACCGGATCGCCGTCCTCGACGCGGGCCGCGTCGTGGAGCACGGCACACACGAGGAACTGGTGGCCCTGGGCGGCCGGTACGCGCACCTGTGGCGTGCCTGGCGCGAGGGAAGCCGGAACACGGCCTGGGCCCGGCCCACCCGGTCCGGGTGGGCCGACCCGCGGACACCGAAGGAGCGTTGAGTCGTCGATGAAGGAACCGATCGCTCGTCTCGTACGGCTGTCCCCCACGCGCCTGGCCGCAGTACGCCGCAGAGCGGGCGACTACTGCGACCGGACCATCGCCTCGGCGTGCTCGGTCGGGCTGGCCTACTGGGCGACGGGCCGCAGCCCCGACGGCGTGGAACTCACGCCCTCCACCGCCTTCACCGACGTCCTCGGATGGGTCGACGGCGGCGGCCCCGGCGCGCCCGGCTGGGAGGTCGGCGCGGACGCCCGCAGCATCACCCTCCCGCAAGGCGTCCCGCCGGCCGAGGCACAGCTCGCCCTCGACGACCTGGCCGACTTCCCCGACCGGCCCCTCGGCACCATCGCCCCCTCCAGCGCGGCGGCGCGCATCGAGACCCTGGCCGAGTGGAACGACACCGGCGCGGACCGGACCCGCCCGACCGTCGTGCAACTGTTCCTGGAGCAGGCCCGCTCCCGCCCCGACGCCGTCGCCGTCGTCGACGAGCACCGGAGCCTGACGTACCGCCGGGTCGCCGAGCTCTCCGGACAGTTGGCCCATCACCTCCTCGACCGCGGCGTCACAGCCGAACAGGTCGTCGGCATCTCGCTGGCGCGCTCCGCGGACATGGTCGTCGGGCTCCTCGGCGTGCTCCGGGCGGGCGCCGCATTCGTACCGCTCGACCCGCAGTGGCCCGCCGCGCGCAGGGCCGCCGTCATCGAGGACGCGGGTGTCGTGCTCCAGCTCAACGGTTCGGGCGAGCACGATCCGGGCGAACCCGCCGTCGTGGCCGTGGGCCTCGGCGACTGGCGCCACGGGTGCCACCCCGTCGGGGATCCGGGCGTCACCACACCCGGGGACGCCCTCGCCTACGTGATCTTCACCTCCGGTTCCACCGGCCGGCCCAAGGGAGCGATGATCCGGCACGAGGCGATCAGCGAGCGCCTGCTGTGGCAGGCCGGGGAGGTCCTCGGCCTCGGCCGCGACGACGCGGCGCTGTTCAAGGCACCCCTGTCCTTCGACATCTCCATCAACGAGATCTTCCTGCCGCTGGTGTCCGGCGGCCGGCTGGTCGTCCTGCGGCCCGGCGGCGAACGCGACCCGCACCACCTGCTCGGTGTGGTCGCCGACCAGCGCGTGACCTTCACCTACCTGGTGCCGTCGATGCTGGACGTGCTGCTGGAGATCACGGGCGACTCCGGCCGGCTCGACAGCCTCCGGCACGTCTGGTGCGGCGGCGAGGTCCTGACCCCGGAACTGTACGAACGCTTCCGCACCCGACTCGACATACCCATGTACCACGGCTACGGCCCGGCCGAGACGACGATCGGTGTCTCCCACGTCATCTACCGGGGTGCCGCGGAACGCCTCTCCACGTCCATCGGCCGGGCCAACCCCAACACCCAGCTCTACGTCCTCGACGGCGAACTGCGCCCGGTCCCGGTCGGCGTCGGCGGCGAACTGTACGTCGGCGGCTTCCTCCTGGGCCGCGGATACGCCGGCGCCCCCGGCCTGACGGCCTCCCGGTTCGTCGCCAACCCCTTCGCCCGGGACGGCTCACGGCTGTACCGGACCGGTGACCTGGCCCGGTACGCGCCGGACGGATCGCTGGACTTCCTCGGCCGGGCCGACCACCAGATCAAGATCCGCGGCATGCGGCTGGAGATCGAGGACGTCGAGGCCGGCCTCGCGGAACATCCGCGGGTGCGCCATAGCTGCGTCGTCGCGCAGCGGAACGCCGCCGGCGGCACCCGCCTCGTCGGCTACGTGATCCCGGCCGCGGGCTGCGAGGACCTGCGGGCGGAGGAGGTCCGGGACTGGGCCACCGAGCACATGGTGGAGCACATGGTGCCCGCCCGCGTCGTCGTCATGGAGGAGTTCCCGCTCACCGCCAACGGCAAGCTCGACCGGGGCGCGCTGCCGGAGCCCGGCGAAGGCCCGGCCCCGCTCGCTCCGCCCGTCACCGAGAACGAGCGCCTGGTCTGCGCGGCGGTCGCGACGCTCCTGCGGCTCGACCGGGTCGGCGTCGACCAGGACTTCTTCCGGCTCGGCGGCGACAGCCTGCTCGCCATCTCGCTGCTCGGCACACTGCGCGGGGCGGGCCTGCACGTCACACCGCGGCAGATCTTCACCCACAGCGTGATCGGGGCGCTGGCCGCGGTGGCGAGCCCCGTCGAGGCTGCCGCCGAGGACCACGACGACGTCGCGACCGGCTCCGTGACGGGCTCGCCCATCGTGCGCTGGCTCGGCGAGACCACCGACGCGGTCGACGGCTTCGTGCAGTCCGTCGTGCTGAACACCCCCGCGGACCTGACCGCCCTCGCCCTCGACACGGTCCTCTCCGCCGTCGTGCAACGCCACGACATGCTGCGGGCCCGACTGGTCCGCGGCGACCGCTGGGGCTTCGACGTCCCGGCCCCCGCGAACCGGGACGCCGCGGGGTGGCAGGAGAGCGACCAGCCGCTCGACGCGTGCGTCGCGCTCGCCACCGGGGCGCTGGACCCGGCGGGCGGCGTCATGCTGCGCGCCGTGTGGCGCCGTGCCGCCCGGCAACTCGTCCTCGTCGCCCACCACGTCGTGGTCGACGGCGTGTCGTGGCGGATCCTGATGGAGGACCTCGCCACCGCGTGGCGGCAGTACGCGTCCGGCGAACCGATCGAACTGCTACCGGTGGGCACCTCGTTCCGGCGCTGGACCCAATTGTTGGAGCGCGCCGCCTTCGACGAGGACCGCGCCCACTTCGGGCGCGCCCTGCCGGGGCCGGACGCACCCGTGGGCCGGCGCGCGCTCCGCGCGGACGACACCGTCGCCCGGGAGCGCACGACGACCGTCTCGGTCGGCCCCGAGGCCACGGCCGCCCTGCTCGGCGACATCCCCGCGCGATTTCACACGGGCGTCAACGACGTGCTGCTGACCGCGCTCGCGATCACGCTCGCCCGGTGGCGCCGAGACCTGGGCCAGGACCAGACCTTCGCCCACGTCGAACTGGAGGGGCACGGCCGCGAGTCCCGGTTCGTCGCGGACGAAGCCGGCTTCGAACCGGAACTGGCCCGGACCGTGGGCTGGTTCACCACCCTCTACCCGGTCACCGTCGACCCGGGCACGGCGGCCGATCCCGGCGACCCCGGCTACCTGACGGCCGCCCTCAAGGCCGTCAAGGAAGACCTCGCCCGCGTCCCGCGCGGCGGCCTCTCCCACGGCGTCCTGCGCCATCTGTCCGGCGCCCGGTTCGACACACCGGCACCCCAGGTGCTCTTCAACTACCTCGGCCGCCTCGACTCAGGATCAGCAGGGGACTGGGAACCGTGCGGAGCCACCCGTCAGTTGGGGGAGACCCGGGACCCGGCGATGCGGCTCCCGCGCGCCCTGGAGTTCAACGCAGCCGCCGAACCGGGCCCGACCGGCGCCCACGAACTCGTCACCACCCTCTCCTGGCCGCAGGGACTGCTCACCGACGAGGACGGCGCGGCCATCGGCGGGTACTTCCAGCAGGCCCTGGCCGCGATCGCGGCGCTCGGCACGGGCGGCCACTCGCCCGGCGACTTCCCCCTGGCCGCCCTCACCCAGGCCGACGTCGACGAACTGGACGGCCCCGCCCTGCGCGACGTCCTGCCCCTGACGCCGCTCCAGGAAGGCCTGTACTTCCACTCCGTTTTCGACGACGACTCCGCGGGCCGCTACGTCGAGCAGCAACTGCTGACCCTGGAGGGCGAGGCGGACGCCGACCGGCTCGCTGCCGCGGCCACCCGCCTGCTCGCCCTCTTCCCCAACCTCGCCGCCCGCTTCACACCCCTCGCCGACGGCCGCGTGGTTTGCGTGCTCGACGGCGGCCTGCAGGCCCCGTTCACCGTCCTGGACCGGCCCGGCATCACCGACGGGGAGATCCGCGAACACGCCGAACGGGACCGCCGCGCCGGATTCGACCTCGCCACCGGCCCCCTCATGCGTTACACGCTGATCCGGGCCGGAGCCGGCCGGACCATCCTGGTCCAGACCGTGCACCACATCATTGCCGACGGCTGGTCGGTGCCGCCGATGCTCCGCGCGCTGCTCGCCGAATACCACGCACCGGGCACCGTGCACCCCGTCGGCGCCTTCACCGACTACCTGCGCCGGCTCGCCGCGCGCGACGACGGCGAGAGCGACCGGGTATGGCGCGAACAGCTCGCCGATCTGCCCGGCCCCTCGCTGGTCGCCGACGGACACCTGCCGTCGGACCGGTTCGCCGACACGGCCGTGGACGCGGACGACGGTCTCGACGAGGCGGTCCGCTCGGCCGGCGTGCCGCTGAGCGTTGCCGTGCACTGCGCCTGGGCGGTGACCCTCGGCGGCCTCCTGCACGGCCGGGACGTCGTCTTCGGGTCCACGGTGTCGGGGCGCGACGCGGACGTCCCCGGTATCGAGAACATGGTCGGCCTCTTCATCAACACCGTTCCCGTCCGCGCCCGATGGACCGCCGCCACCACCGCCCGCGAGCTGCTCGCCTCGGTCCGCGAGCACCAGGGCGCCGTCCTGCACCACCAGCACGTCTCACTCGCCCGCATCAGCCGCCACGTCGGTGCAGGCCCGCTGTTCGACACCCTGGTGGTCTTCGACATCGAGGCCGACACCGCCGCCCTACGGGTGCCCGGGTGCCCGCTGTCCATCACCGGCGTGGTGAACGAGGGCGCCCCGCACTATCCGCTGACCCTCGTGGTGGAGCGGGCGCCCGACGGCCGGACCCGCTTCAACCTGATCCACGACGGCGCGCTCCTGCGGGAGGAGGGCGCCCGCGCGATCCTGTCCGACTTCACCCACACCCTCACCGGCCTCCTCACCCGTCCGGACGCCCCGGTCGACGGCCCGGCACCCGGCCGCACCCGGCACCCGGCCCTCGTCGCGCGGGCCGCGGCGACCACACTGGACGCCCTCTTCGACGCCGCCGTCCGCCGGAACCCGGACGCCACGGCCGTCACCCAGTGCGCCCTCGACGGCGGCACCCGCTCGCTGACCTACGGCGCACTGTCCTCCGCACGCGACGCACTGGCCGCCACCCTGCGCGCCGCCGGCGTCGGACCGGGGGAGCGCGTCGCCGTCGCCGTCCCGCGCTCCGTGGAGCAGGTCGCCGCCTTGGTGGCCGTCGTCACCGCGGGCGGCGCCTACGTACCCCTGGACCTGGCCCACCCGGACGTCCGGCTGGAGTACGTCCTCGCCGACACCGCTCCACGGGTGGTCCTCGCCGCCCCGGGGCAACGGGACCGCCTGGCCCGGCTGGTGGCCCGGGCGGGACTCGCCGCCCGCGTGCTCGTCCAGGGGGAGCCGCTGCCGCAGGACCCCGCGGCACCCGCCGCACCGGCACCCCCTCCCGGCCCGCACGATCCCGCGTACGTCATCCACACCTCCGGCTCCACCGGCCGGCCCAAGGGCGTCGTGGTCCCGCACTCCAGCGTGGTGGCCCTGCTCGCCAACACCCGCCCCGCCATGGATTTCGGGCCTCGCGACGTGTGGGTGCAGTTCCACTCCTATTCCTTCGACTTCGCGGTCTGGGAGCTGTGGGGCGCCCTGGCGCACGGCGGTGAGCTGCTGGTGCCCGACTACGCGCTGACCCGCTCCCCGGTCGACTTCCACCGGCTGGTGCGCGAACGCGCCGTCACCGTGCTCAACCAGACCCCCTCCGCCTTCTACCAGTTCATCGAGGCCGACCGGCACTCCGGTGAGCCGCTGCCCGCACTGCGCCGCATCGTCCTCGGGGGCGAGGCGCTGGACCTCGGGCGGCTGCTGGGCTGGGTCGAACGGCACGGCACCGCCTCGCCCGAGCTGGTCAACATGTACGGCATCACCGAGACCACCGTGCACGTCACCCACCGGGCCCTGACCGACCGGGACTTCGAGCGCGGCGGCCGAGCCGTCCCGATCGGCTGCCCGATCCCCGGCCTGACCGTCCGTCTCCTCGACGACCGGCTCCGGCCGGTGCCGCCGGGCCGGGTCGGCGCCGTCTACGTCGCGGGCGGCCAGCTCTCGCTGGGCTATCTGGGCCGCCCCGGTCTCACCGCGGGCCGGTTCGTGGCCGACCCGTTCGCGGGCGACGGCTCCCGCATGTACCACACGGGCGATCTCGCCCGCCGCACCCTCGACGGGGACCTGGAGTTCACCGGCCGTGCCGACGACCAGGTCCAGCTCAAGGGCTTCCGGATCGAGCCGGCCGAGGTGGAGGCCGTGATCAGGGAACTCGACGGCGTCGTCGACGCGGTCGTCACCGTCGCCGACAGCGGTGACCATCTCGTCGCGCACGTTGTCGGCCGGCCGCCGGGCGACCTCCCCGGTCTGCTGGCCCCGAGGCTGCCCGCGCACATGGTGCCCGCGAGGGTGCTGCCCGTCGACGCCCTGCCGTTGACGGCCAACGGCAAGTTGGACCGCAGGGCCCTCACCGAGCGGGCGGCCCGGGCCGAACGGGCCCACGCCGCCCACGCCGCCGACGCGGCGCGCAAGGCGCCCGCGACGGGCGCCGACACCGCACTCGCGGTCCTCGTCGGCATCTTCACCGACACGCTGCCCGGCACCGCCGCGGACGCCGACTGCGACTTCTTCCGCGCCGGCGGTGACAGCATCCTCGCCATCACCGTCGTCAACCGGGCCCGGGCCCGCGGCCTCACGATCGCACCGCGGGACGTGTTCCTGCTCAGGACCCCGCGCGCTCTCGCCGCACACCTGGCGGCGGCCACCCCGCACGGCGCGGCACCGCTACCCCCCACCGGGCCCGCCGCTCCCGAGGACGGCCCGCTGACCGTGACCCCGATCGTCCTGCGCCAGCGTAGTCTGGGCGGCTCGCTCGCCCGTTTCGCCCAGGCCAGGGCGGTGACGGCCGCCGAGGGCGCCGGACTCACCGACGTCGAGCGCGCCGCGAACGCCGTCGTGGCCGCCCACCCGGCCCTGCGGCTGCGCCTGCGCGTCGAGCACGGCGTCTGGTCCCTGCGCATCGGACCACCCCGCCGGGTGACCGTCGTCCGCGCGGACACCACCGACCCGTCGGCCGCGGCCGACGAGGCCGCCGGACGTCTCGATCCCGAGACGGGGGAAGTCGTCGCGTTCGCTTGGCTGGAGGCGACCCGCACCCTCGTGGTCGCCGTGCACCACCTCGCCGTCGACACGGTGTCCTGGCTGATCCTGCTGGACGACCTGGACGCGGCCCTGCGCGGAGCCCCCGTGCCGCCGGCGACCACGTCGTACGCCGCGTACGCGCGAGCGCTGGCCGACCCGTCGGCCCACCCGGACCACGACGGCCTCGGGCACTGGATCGGCACGCTCCGGGCGCCCGCGCTGCTGCCCGCCGTCCGGGCGACGCGCGACACGACCGTCGTGCTCCCGCCCGGCATCGGCGACCTCGTCACCCGCACCGCGCCCGCTGCGCTCGGCGTGGGCCTCACCGAGCTGCTGTGCGGGGCGCTGCGCACCGCACTGACCCGCATCCAGCCCGTACCCACCGACCTCGCGGTCGACCTGGAGCGGCACGGCCGGGACCCGGTACTGCCCCATCACGACTACACCCGCACCGTCGGCTGGTTCACCTCCGTCGCACCCGTACGCCTCTCCGCGCACACCGATCCCGTGGCGGCGGCCCGCGAGATCGCCGCACGGCGCCCGGACGAGCGCGCCCACCGCGCCTACGGCCGGCTCCGCCACCTCGACCCGCAGACGGCCCCCCTGCTGGACACCCACCCACAGGTGCTGTTCAACTACCTCGGCCGGGGCGCCGAGTCACAGGCCCTGCACATCACCGGCGGCGACCGGAGCACCCCCTACGCCGTCGAGGTCAACGCCTGGACGGACGCGGCCACCGGGAGCCTGCACGCCGCCTTCACCCTCGCCGAGGGCGTCCCCGACGCAATCACCGGGTACTGGCGGGACGCACTGGAACGCATCGCGCAGGCCGCCACGACCGCAGAGCGCACCGCGCCGGTCACCCCGCTCCAGCGCGGCCTGTTCTTCCAGGCCCAGCTGGCCGGACCGGCCGGACAGTACGTCGCGCAGAGCTGGTTCACCTTCGACCGGCGCCTGGACACCGGCGCCCTGGCCGAGGCGATGGCCTGGGTGCTCGCACGCCACCCGGCGGTGGGCGCCGGTTTCGCCACCGACGAGGACGGCAGCGCCGTGCAGGTCCTTGCGGCCGGGCGCCGCCTCGGCGTCCGCACGGTGGACCTCACGACGGACGCCGAGGTCGAGGACCTGCTCACCCGCGACCGCGCCGCCGGATTCGACACGGGCCGGCCGCCGCTGATCCGGCTCACCGTGGTACGCCGCCCCGACGGTCGCGACGGCCTGCTGCTCAGCTACCACCTGTTGCTGTGGGACGGCTGGTCCCGGGAGATCGTGCTCCGCGACCTCTTCGCCGCCTACGAAGCCGCCGTCGGGGGCGGGCTGACGGCACCCGCCCCGGCCTCCCCGAGCTTCGAGGACCACGCCCGGGCGCTCGCCGCCCGGGACTCCGCGCCGGCGCAGCTGTTCTGGGCACGGCACCTGACCGGCCTGTCCGGCCCGACGCTGCTGGCCGGACCGGCCCCGGCCCCTGCAGACGGCCCGCCGCGTACCCTCGTGCACACGCTCGGCGCGGATCGCTCCCAGCTGCTGCGGGACGCGGCCCGCGGCCACGGGGTCACCCTGAACTCCCTGCTGACCGGCGCCTTCGGCCTCCTGCTGGGCGCCCGGACGGGCCGTGGCGACGCCGTGTTCGGCGTGACCGTCTCCGGCCGGGAGGGAGAGGGCCGGTCCGGCATCGTCGGCGTCCTGCTCAACACCGTGCCCCTGTGGACACGGCCGCGGCCGGACGACACCGTCGCCGCCTACCTCGCGGCCGTGCAGGCGTCCCGGGTCGAGGCGATGGAGCACGAGCACATCGGGCTGGGGGAGATCCAGCGGGCCGCCGGACACGACACGCTCTTCGACAACCTGTTCGTGCTCCAGAACTTCCTGGACCTGGAAGCCCTCGCCGAGATGAACGCCCGCCACGGCATCACCGCCGTACGCGCCGACGACTCCACGCACTACCCGTTCACCTGGGTGGTCACCCCCGGTGAACGCATCGCGGTCAAACTGGAGTACCGCCACCACGACACCCCGGCGGCCCGGCAGCTCCTGGACGACTACCTGCGCCTGCTCGACGACCTCGCCCGGAGCAGGGGACCGGTGGGCGCCCTGCGCGGCCCCGGGCCGTGGCCGGTGCCGGCGGAGCGCACCGACATCGGCACGGACACCGTCGTCGACCGGTTCGACCGGGCGGCGGACCGCGCCCCCGACCGGACCGCCCTCGTCGCCCGCGGACACGTCATGACCTTCGCCGACCTCCGCGACCGCAGCCGTGCCGTCGCGGGCGTACTCGCCGCCCGCGGCATCGGCCCCGAGGCGACCGTGGGCCTCGCCGTGCCGCGCTCCACCGACGCGATCGTGGCACTGTTCGCCGTATTGCGCACCGGCGCCGCGTACGTGCCGCTGGAGCTGGACCACCCGGACGAGCGGATCGCCGCGATCGTCGCGGACGCCCGCCCGGAGGTGATCCTCACCGTCGCCGCGGTGTCACCCCGGTTGGACCGGCTGTCCGGCGAACTGATCGAGCTGGACCGGCCCCTGCCCGAGACCGAGCCCTTCACGACCTTCACCCCCGACGACCCGCACCGGCTGCGGCACGCCGCCTACACCATCTACACCTCCGGATCGACCGGCAGGCCCAAGGGCGTGGTGACTGCATACGCGGGCCTGACCAACATGCTGATCAACCACCAGCGCCGCATCTTCGAGCCGGTGCTGGCGGAGCACGGCCACCGGGTCTTCCGGATCGCGCACACCGTGTCCTTCGCCTTCGACATGTCCTGGGAGGAACTGCTGTGGCTCGCTGACGGACACGAGGTGCACGTCTGCGACGAGGAACTGCGGCGCGACGCCCCCCGGCTGGCCGAGTACTGCGCCGACCACGGCATCGACGTCGTCAACGTGACCCCGACCTACGCCCTGCAACTGGTGGCCGAGGGAATGCTCGACGACCCCGACCGGCGGCCCGCCCTCGTCCTGCTGGGCGGCGAAGCCGTCACGCCCGCTCTGTGGCGCCGGCTCGCCGAGACCGAGGGCACCGCCGGCTACAACCTGTATGGCCCGACCGAGTACACCATCAACACCCTCGGCGTCGGCACCTTCGAGTGCGCGGACCCGGTGGTGGGCGTGGCTGTCGACAACACCGACGCGTACGTCCTGGACCCGTGGCTGCGCCCGCTGCCGGACGGGGTTCCCGGCGAGCTGTACGTGGCGGGCATCGGCATCGCGCGCGGCTACCTCGGGCAGGCCGCCCTGACCGCGCACCGGTTCGTCGCCTGCCCGTTCGGCGCGCCCGGCGAGCGCATGTACCGCACCGGAGACCTGGTGGTGCGCCGGTCCGACGGCAACCTGGCGTACCTGGGCCGCACCGACCGGCAGGTCAAGATCCGCGGGCACCGCGTCGAACCGGGTGAGGTGGAGGCCGCGTTCGCGGCGCACCCGCGGGTCCGGTTCGCCGCCGCGGTCGCCCAGTCCGATCCGCAGGTCGACGGCGCCCACCGGCTGGCGGCCTACCTCGTACTGGACGGCGACGCCGACCTCGCGACGGTGGCCGCCGAAGTGGCCCCCGCCCTGCCGGACTTCCTGCGCCCGACGCACTACGCCCAAGTCGACGCCATCCCGCTGACGGTGAACGGCAAGGCCGACACCGGGGCGCTGCCGGAGGCCAGTCCGCTGGGAACGCTGACCACGGCGGGCGAGCGCCGCCCCCGGACCGGGACGGAGACGGCCGTCTGCGCGCTCTTCGCCGAGGCGCTGGACCTGGAGGACGACGAGGTGAGCGCGGTCGGCGACTTCGTGGCCCTCGGCGGGCACTCGATGCTGGCGGTCCGGCTGATCGGGCTGCTCCGCCGGGAGTACGGTCCAGTGATCACGATCCGTGACCTGTTCACCCTGCGCACCCCGGAAGCGATTGCCCGCCACCTCGATGACGATTCCTGACCCGCAGCGGCCCCGCTCGGGGTCCGACATCCTGCGCATCGCGCTGCGCCGCAACGTCGGCGCCATGGCCCGGGGCACCGTCCTCATGGGCCTCTACCAGGCCGGCGAGACCGCCTTCCCCATCGCCCTCGGCCTGATCGTCGAGCACACGATGCGGGACCGCGGCCCCGGAGCACTGGTCCTGTCGATCGCCGCACTGGCGGTGATCATCACGACGGTGTCGCTGTCGTGGCGCTTCGGCATGCGCATCCTGCAGAAGGCCAACACCACGGAGGCGCACCGCTGGCGGGTGCGGGTCGCGGACTGCGGCCTCCAGCCCGTGGCCGGGGACGCCGGCCTCAGGTCCGGCGAGGTGCTCACGATCGCCACCGAGGACGCCGACCAGACCGCCGACATCATCGAGGTCGTGCCCCTGCTGATCAGCTCGCTGGTCGCGGTGCTCGTCGCCGCCGTCGCGTTGGGGCTCGCCGATCCCGGGCTCGGGCTCCTGGTGATCGTCGGCACCGTGACGATCCTGTCGGTCCTGTCGGTGATGTCCCGGCGGATCGGCTGCAGTACCCGCGAGCAGCAGGCCCGGGTGGCCCGGGCGGGGGCGAAGGTCGCCGACCTGATCACGGGCCTGCGCCCGCTGCACGGCTTCGGCGGCAACCATGCGGCCTTCCGCTCGTACCGGAAGGTCAGCGCCGAGGCGAAGCACCAGGCGGTCACGGTGGCCGGGGTGAACGGCGTGTACGCGGGCACGGCCGCGGCCCTCAACGCCGCCCTGGCCGTCGCCGTGACCCTGACGGCCGGCGGGCTGGCCTTCGACGGCCGCATCACCCTCGGCGAGCTCGTGATGGCAGTGGGGCTGGCACAGTTCATCATGGAGCCGCTCAGGATGTTCTCGGACATGCCCAAGTACGTGATGACGGCGCGGGCGTCGGCCGAACGCATGGCGCTGGTGCTGACCGCGCCCCCGGTTGCGGTACCGGGGGCGCGGCGCCCGGCCGCCGACGGCGGCCTGGAGGTCGACGGCATCCGTCACGGGGCCCTGCACGGCCTGACGTTCCGCGTCCCGGCGGGCGCGTTCGTGGCGATCGCCGCCTACCAGCCGCGCGCCGCCGCAGATCTCGCCGACGTCCTGGCCGTCAGGGTCCCGCCCCGTGCCTACGAGGGCACGGTGCGGCTCGGCGGCCAAGAGCTCGCCGGGCTGTCGGTGGAGGCGGTCCGCGAGCACCTGCTGGTGAACCCGTACGACGCGGAGATTTTCGCGGGGACGCTCCGGACGAACATCGACCCGTCCGGTCGCAGCCGGACGGTCCCGGAGGCCGTCGAGGCCTCGGTACTGACCGACGTCGTCGCCCTGCACCGCGAGGGGCTCGACCACGCCGTGCGTGACCGCGGCGCCAACCTCTCCGGCGGGCAGCGCCAGCGGCTGTCCTTGGCCCGGGCGCTGGCCGCCGACACCGACGTCCTCGTCCTCCATGACCCGACGACGGCGGTCGACGCGGTCACCGAGCAGCTCATCGCGCGCAACATCGCGCGGCTGCGCCGGGGCCGGACCACCCTCGTGATCACGAGCAGCCCGGCCCTCCTGGACGCCGCCGACCGGGTCCTGGTCCTGGACGACGGCCGCGTCACGGCCGAGGACACCCACCGCAACCTCCTCGCCACCGACCGGGACTACTGCCGGGCGGTGGCCCGATGACGGAGGGCCGGACGACCGGCGGGCCGCCGGGGCGCCGAGCCGTCAGACGGGCCGGACGGTCGGGGCGCGGATGCCGCCGGGTACCTCCGGGCACCTCTGGGCACTATGACCAACGGTCAGGTACGGCGCGGGCGAACGGAGTCGACGTCCGCCGGATCGTGGTGGTGACCCAGCGCCCACGCGACGTCCCGGACCAGGGCGTGCCGCCAGGAGGCGCGGTCATGGACCGAGGGGGACCGCGACACGCGCACGGTCGCACCGGCGCGGGCGGTCAGGCCCTCCACCAGTGCGCAGTGGGGAAGCATCCGCGTCTCGTGTTCCCCGACGTCGAAGGCGACGCGCAGTCCCGACAGGTCCACGCGCTCGCGCAGGCGCGCCGCTACCGCGCCGCCGAGCGGGCCGGACAGGGGGTCCGGCAGGGCCTCGGCGCCGGGCGCCCACCACAGCGACGGGGACTGGCAGGCGATCCGGGACACCAGGTCCGGGAACTCCAGCGCCGCGTACATCGCGCTCAGCCCGCCGAGGCTCTGTCCGGCGACCACCAGGCCGTCCGGGCGGACGGGCAGGCCCGTCTGCGCGACCAGCGGCAGCAACTCGTCCCGTACCGCCTCCCACAATGCCGGCCGACATCCGAACTCGGCCTCCCGGTCCCTGGTCGGCAGGAAGACGAGGGTGACGGGCGGCATCGCGCCGGCCGTGACCGCCGCGTCGAACGCCGCCATGGCGGGATGCAGGTAGAGCCAGTCGTCCCCGTCGAGCAGCAGCACCACCGGTCCGCCGCCGCCCGCCGGGTGGACCCGTACGGTGCGCCGCCCGCCCAGGCGGGTGCTCGTCCAGCGGACCCGGGTCCGCGGAAGCGGCAGCACCTGGCCGGCGCCGGGGCCGAGGACGGGCCAGTACGGCTGGGCCGGTGCGTCCGGGGTCGCGGCGATGGACCGCTCGCCGCCCGCCCCGATCGGGTTGAGCGGGTCGGCGAAAGCCGCGCCGTCCGAGAGGAACCGGTAGGTGACCCGCAGCCGCGCGGGCATGGGGACCTCCGCGTACCAGCAGTCCGTCTCGCCCCACCGGTCCAGCGCCACCGGCTCCGACCGGCTCTCGAAGCCGATGCTCGCCGGGCAGCCGCGCCACAGGAACAGGGTCGTCCATCCGCCGTCCCGCGCAGGGACGGACGCGGGGGCCCCCGCCGCGGCCCAGAACGCCTCGCAACCCGGTTCGCCCGGCAGTCCGTAGGCGGCGAAGACGTCCTCGGTCCGGCGCATGCGGGCCTCCTTGTGGGCGGCAAGGGGAGGGGCTAGGCTCCACGCAATGAGGTGAGCCTAACCTAATCTTGACGTTCCGGGGAGGCGATGGCCGTGAGCACCAATCCCTTCGACGACGCCGAGGGTCGATTCCTCGTCCTGGTCAACGACGAGGGCCAGCATTCGCTCTGGCCGTCCTTCGCCGACGTGCCCGGCGGGTGGACGGTCGCCCTCGGCGAGGACACCCGAGAGGCGTGCCTGGACTTCGTCGAGGCGAACTGGACCGATCTGCGCCCCCGTTCCCTCGCCCGCTCGATGGACGCCTGACCTCCCCCCGCCTCCGGCATGCCGGAGGCGCCGACCGACCACGTTCCGGGGGCACCACATCATGCTCTGCGCCAGGCTGACCAACGCCCGCTTTCTCACCATGGACCCGGACCGCCCGCTCGCCCGCGAGCTCGGCATCTGGCGGGGCCGCATCGTCGGCCTGGACGAGGCCGTGGCCTCCCTGCCCGCCCGCGAGGTGATCGACCTCCAAGGCGCCACGGTGCTCCCCGGGTTCATCGACTCCCACGTGCACCTGCCCTGGACCGGATTCCGGCAGAACGCCCCCGACATGACGGGCTGCACGCGGATCGATGACGCCCTCGCCGTCGTGGCCGGGGCGGTCGCGGCCAGGAACTCGCCCGGATCCTGGGTGAGCGTCGTCGGCTACGACCAGCGGGCCCTGGGCCGCCACCTGACCGCCGCCGAGCTCGACCAGGTCAGTCAGGGGCACAAGCTGTACGTGTTGCACGACTCGGGGCACGGCTGCGTCGTCAACACCGCCGTCCTGGACCTGCTCGCCGCGGACGTCCCGCACGAGAACGGATTCCTCGTGGAGGCCGCCATGGGGGCCGCCCGCGCGCTGCGGCTTCCGTACTCCCAGGAGGAGCTGGCCGAGTCCATCGGGCGCGCGGCCCGCACCTGTCTGGCCGAGGGCGTCACCGCCTGCGCCGAGGCGGGCATCGGCGGTGCCCTCTTCGGGCACACCCCGGTCGAACTGGGCGCCTACCAACTCGCCAGGGACAAGGGACTGTTGCCGCTGCGGGTTCAGCTGATGGTCTCCGCCGACGTGCTGCGGCCGGTCGGTGCGCACGAAGCCGACGGCATCCCCAGGGCCCTCGACCTCGGCCTGCGCACCGGCTTCGGCGACGACTGGCTGTCCGTGGGGGCCCTCAAGATCTTCACTGACGGCGGGATGATGGCCCGTACCGCCGCCCTGAGCGCCCCGTACGAGGGCATGGGGCACGCGGGCGGGCTGCAGGACGATCCCGAGGTCCTCGCACGGTCCATCGTCGACGGCCACCTCGCCGGCTGGCAGCTCGCCGTGCACGCCATCGGCGACCGCGCGGCCGACGTGGCGCTGGACGCCCTGGAGCACGCCCAGCGCCTGCGACCCAGGCCCGACGCCCGGCATCGCATCGAGCACGCCGGCCTGATCCGCCCCGACCAGCTCCCGCGCTTCGCCCGGCTGGGGCTCAGCGCGGTGGTCCAGCCCCACTTCCTGCGCTGCTTCGGCGACGACTACGCGGCGATCATGGGCGAGGAGCGGGCGCCGTGGCTGTACCGCGGCCGGGGCTTCCTCGACCACGGCATCCCGCTGGTCGGCAGCTCCGACCGCCCGGTGGCGGACGGCTCCCCGCTGCGCGGCGTCCAGTTCATGGTGGAGCGTGCCTCCGGGTCGGGACGTCTGATCGGCCCGGGCGAGGGCATCACCGTCGACGAGGCCCTGTACGCCTACACGGTCGCCGGAGCCCGCGCCTGCCGCTGGGAGGACAGTGCGGGCAGCCTCGCTCCTGGCAAGCGCGCCGACCTGGTGGTGCTGGGGGACGACCCGCGGCACGTCGACGTGTCGCGGATCGGAGGCATCGAGGTGGTGGCCACGTACGTCGACGGCCGGGAGGCCGGCGAGCCGAGGCCGTGACGGGGCCGTGACGGGGCCGGTGGGCCGAGGGCGCGTCAGCAGGGGCGGACCGGCTGGTGGTTGTGGACGAAGCGGGCCGAGACCCAGCCCTTGGAGCCCTGGAGGCGGTACCACACGGGGTTGCCGTCCACCCACCCGCCGCGCGTCTGGCAGTTGAGGAGCACGCGCTGACCCGGGCGCAGCGACTTGACGATGCCCGAGTACACCGTCGGCTTCTGGCGCACGTGGAGCGGTGCGTCCGAGACCACCTCGCCGACCGGATACGCGGCCCGGGGCGCGGCCGAGTCGGGCTCAGCGGCGGTCTGCTGCTGGGCGGCCCAGCTCACGCCGCCCAACGGGCCGAGCGCCAGGCCCGCCACCAGTGCGCACAACACTACGGACTTCTTCATCTCCGGCCCCGTTCTTCGGCGCTGTCGCTTGGGGCATGCCACAACGGACCGCGGCCGGCCGAGGGTGCCCGGTACGACTATCCGCGTGGGGCCGGGCCCGTCCGGGCCGACACGTCCGCCGTTCCCTCCAATGGCCCGCACTGCTGTTTCGGATGCGGGCGGGGGAGCAGACGAGCCATGGCAGCCGGTGTCGCCGGTGCCGTTCCGGCCGGACCGATCCTCTCCCGTCCCGGCCGCCCGCCGCCCCTTTGCAGAGACGAGTCGTCATGGACCACCGGCCCCGCCGCCCCGAGCAGGAACTGACCTGGACGACCGGGATCCACCAGGTCCGGAACCGGTTGCGGTTCCCCCTCCGCGCCACGTTCCACTGGTCCGCCCGTGCCCCGCTGGACGTCGAGCTCACCTTCCACCCGGTCGGCGCCGATCCCGTGGCCTGGGTGATCGGCCGTGACCTCCTGGCCAGGGGGCTGCGCACCCTGGCGGGGACGGGGGAGGTGCGGATCCGGCCGACCGCCGGGCCCGACCGCGGGGCACACGTCCTGCTGCGGCTGGGGACGGCGCCGCCGTACGCCCTCTTCGTGCTGAACCGGGCGGGGCTCGCGTCCTGGCTGGAGAGGACGTGGGCGGCCGTCCCGGCCGGCGCGGAGGCGGATCGCCTGGACTGGGAGTTCTTCGAGGGACTGCTCGCGGACCGTTAGACCGGGGTCACCGCTGGGGCAGGACCCCGTCGTGGTCGGGTGCGCCGTCCGCGGAGCCGGTGGCGGGCGGCGGGTCCGGCGGCCCCGCGAGGAAGGCCAGGAGGCCGGAGATCTCGCGGCCCGCCTCCGCCGGGTGGCGGAAGCGCGCACCGGGGGCGATGGCGTAGCGGTTGCGGCGGCCGTCCCGCGTGCGGGTGAGGTACCCGTCCGTCTCCAGATCGGTGACGATGGCCTGCACGGTCCGCTCGGTGAGGTCGCAGCCCGCCGCGATGTCGCGCAGCCGGACACCCGGGTCGCGCGCGATGGCGATCAGGACCCGGGCGTGGTTCGTCAGGAAGGTCCAGTGGTTCCGGCGGGACCCCGTGTGCTCGTTCTCCACCCCGACATTCTTGAGTGGAGACTCGCGAAAAGCAAATCCCGAAAAGTCTTTCCGGTATAACTTGACGTGTGTACGAGCGCCCGGCAGGGTGCAGGGGAGCGGAAGGGGACTTCCGCACCGACCGAGCAACGAGCGAGCAATCGCACAACGCGCCGCAAGCACCTGTGCCCAAGGAGCGAAGACGATGACCACCACGGCCACGACCGAGGCCACGACCGGGGCCACGGCCCCGACCACGCCCCCCACCGCGGCCGCCGCCCCCGACGGCGGCGCCGTGGCCGGACCCGCGCTCAGCGGGCTGCCCGACGTGCCCTGTCCGCGGGAGCTGTCGACCTGCGACGCCCGGCAGCTGACCCGGGTGTTCTTCGAGCGCCTGCGCAGCCTCGAAGAGGGCACCCGCGAGTACCAGTACGTGCGCGGCACGCTGATCGAGATGAACATCTCACTGGTGAACTTCGCCGCACGGCCGTTCCGCGACCGCCCCGGCGGCCCCGAGAACGAGGACATCGTCCAGGTGGGCATCATCGGCCTGATCAAGGCCATCGACCGGTACGACCCCGAGCGCAACATCCAGTTCACCACGCTCGCCATGCCGTACATCACAGGTGAGATCAAGCGCCATTTCCGCGACACCACCTGGGCCGTACGGGTCCCGCGCCGGCTCCAGGAGCAGCGCCTGGTGCTGGCCAGGGCCACCGAGGAACTGACCTCGGAGACGGACCGCGCCCCCACTCCCGGGGAACTCGCCACCCACCTGGGCCTCACCGAGGACGAGGTCCGGGAGGGCCTGCTCGCCGCCAACGGCTACTCCACCCAGTCCCTCGACGCGCCCCAGCAGTCCGACACCGGCCGCACCGGGGCCGCCGCGGGCGGACAGCCCGCCCGCTCCCTGGCCGAGACCGTCGGCGGCCCCGACCCCGCCCTGGAGGCCGTCGAGGACCGGCAGGCCCTGGCACCCCTGCTCGCCGGCCTGGACGAGCGCAGTACCCGCATCCTGGAGCTGCGCTTCGGCCAGGAGATGACCCAGGCGGAGATCGGCGAGGAGGTCGGCCTCTCCCAGATGCACGTCTCCCGTCTGCTCGCCCGCACGCTGGAGAGCCTGCGCGAGGAGATGCTGCACGACTGACCCGCGGTCCGAGGACCCGGGGGCCGGGCCGGATGTTGCGTCGAGCCCGGCCGCCCCCAACCGTTCCCGAAACCGGACACCGGGGAGTCATGAACAGTTTCCTGCGACTGCTGGCCGTCCTGGGCGGCTCCGTCGTGCTCACCCTCGTACTGAGCCGCCTCACCGACATGCTGTTGCGGCGGGCCGACGCCCGCCACCCCGAGACACCGCTGTGGAACATGCTGCGCCGCTGCGGGCCCTCGGTTCGCGTGCTGCTCTTCACGGCGGTGCTGCGCGGGTCCTACCGCCAGATCGCGTGGCAGCCGCTGCGGGACCACGAGACCGCCGTGGGGCGGACCCTGACGCTCGTCCTGATCGGTGCGGGCGCCTGGTGCGTCGTCGGTGTGGCCTCGGCCGTCGTCGAATCCTCCTACGCCCGCTACGCGTTGGGCACCCGCGACCCCTCGCGGGTGCGCCGGGTCCGTACCCAGGTGACGCTCATCAGAAGGATCGTCACCGCCGTCGTCGCCGTGGTCGCGGCGGCCGCGATGCTGCTCACCTTCCCCGCCTTCCGGGCCGTGGGCACGTCCGTACTGGCATCGGCCGGCCTCATCGGCATCGTCGCGGGCGTCGCGGCACAGTCCACCCTCGGCAACGTCTTCGCCGGATTCCAGATCGCGTTCGGCGACATGGTGCGGATCGGCGACACGGTCGTCGTCGACGGTGAATGGGGCGTGGTGGAGGAGGTGACACTCACCCTGATCGCCGTGCGGACCTGGGACGAGCGCCGCATCACCATGCCCGTCTCGTACTTCACCTCGCGGCCCTTCGAGAACTGGTCGCGCGGCGGCATCCAGATGACCGGCACGGTCTTCCTGCACTGCGACCACACCGCCCCCGTCGCCCTCATGCGCGAGCAGTTGAAGGAGATCCTGGACAGCTGCGAGGCGTGGGACGGCCGTGGCTGGGGCCTCTCCGTCACCGACACCACGCCCACCACCATCGTGGTACGGGCGATCGTCACCGCCAAGGACCCGGACCGGCTGTGGACCGCCCGCTGCGAGGTACGGGAGCGACTGGTCGCCTGGCTCGCCGAGAAGCACCCCTACGCCCTGCCCCGGGTCGTCACCGCCGCCGCCGTGCCGTCGCCGCGCACCGAGTCCGGCATGCGGGCCGGCGCGGCAGCGGCCGCCGACGTCAGGCCGCCAGCGGGGTGAACGGGTACAGCCCATCCTCACCCGTCCGCACTACGCCGTAACTGCTCTCCGGGACCTCGTTCCACGCGCCGGGCAGGTCGCCGAGCGGCTCGGACACCACCAGTCGGGTCTCGTCGGAGGCCTCCTGCAGGAAGAGGATGTCGGGGTGCAGCCTGCGCAGCGTGTCCACCCGGCTGCTGTAGAACAGCGACCGGGAGGCGCCCTGGCTGGAGTAGCGGAAGGCCCACACGGCCGTTCCGTCCGTGACGGCCACGGTCATCTGCATCGGGAACTCCACGCCGTGCTCGCGGCCGACGCGCTCGACCACGCCCACCATCCTGGCGACCGCGGCCGGAGGGTCCTCTTCCAGGCCGTGGGTGAGCGCCAGGTAGAACATCAGCTCGGAGTCCGTCGTGCCCTCGATCTCCCCGTACAGCGCCGGGTCGACGAGCATGGCCAGGTCCCGCCGCATGGCGTGGAAGCCGGCGATGGCCCCGTTGTGCATCCACATCCAGCGGCCGTACCGGAACGGGTGACAGTTCGTCTGCTGCACCGCCGTACCCGTCGAGGCCCGGATGTGGGCGAAGAACACGGGGGAGGTGACGTGGTCGGCGAGTTCCCGCAGATTGCGGTTGTTCCAGGCGGGACCGACGTCCTTCATGAGGGCGGGCGTTCCGTCGCCGCCGCCGTCCGGATACCAGCCGACACCGAAGCCGTCGCCGTTGGTCGTCTCCACACCCAGCTTCGAGTGGAGGCTCTGGTCGATCAGGGAGTGGGCGGGTTTGTACAGGATGGTGTCGAGCAGCACGGGGGTTCCCGAATACGCCAGCCACCGGCACATGTGCGATCACCTGACTCGTCCGCCCCGTCCGGTCGGCCCTGCCGCGGGCCGGCCGGGGCCGTAACCGCCCGCTGGGCGCCCCGCCGCCCAGGCCATTCTCCCGCCGCCCGGCGGGCGCCGCACGCGGGACGGCCGCCCGCCGGGCGGTGCGGCGGCTACCAGCCGAAGCGGCGGTCGACCACGGCCGCGAACTCCTCGAAGCTCAGCACCCGGTCGCCGTTCTGGTCCGCCGCGTCGAACAGCGCCGAGGACGCCTCGGTGTCGCCCACACCCCAGAAGGGGATCGCCCCCTGTGCGGCGAGGGTCGGTCCCTTGGAGCGCAGCGCACCGATCACCTCGGCCCGTGTCAGGGTGCCGTCCTGGTCGAGGTCGAGGGCGTCGAACAGCCGCCGGGCCTTCTCACTCATCAGATGTCCTCTCCGCAGTGCACGCGCCGTCCGGGCCGGCGGGTCCTGCAGGAGAGGACGTGGCGGGCGCCCGGGAGGTTGCCTCCGCCGCGGCTCCGGCCGGGAACCTTCCGCGGAATCACGTGGAGCTCGCAGACGACCGGGGCGCGGGTGATCAGCCGTCCAGCCGCAGCACCAACTCGTCGATCTCCGCTCCCCGGGCGTTCGCGAAACCCCGGTCCTCGCCGACGACCTTGAAACCGCACTTCTCCAGGACACGCACCGATCCGACGTTGTCCGCCGCAGCCCTGGCCAGGAGCGGGCGTTCGGGAACCTCGGTGAGCAGCGCCCGCAGCGCCGCGGTAGCGATGCCGCGCCCCCAGTGGGGGCGATCGATGAAGTACGTGACCTCCCGCTCGCCCGGATCGCCGTACACGGCCGCGTGCCCGACCACGGCGCCGTCCACCAGTACCGTGCGGCTGACGATCTGAGGCGAGGCGAGGACGCGCCTCCAGTGTGCGTCGAAGTGCGCCCGGTCCGTCGGGTCCTGCGCGGTGAAGGCCGCCATCCGATGCGACTCGGGATCGCTCATGTGCCGGAAGAACGCGGGCAGATCGCCGGGGCGCACAGGACGCAGGGAGACATCCGTCGAAGCCATGGGTCCGACCCTAGCGGCCTGGGGGCATGGGCGGGAGCGGGCCGTGTGGTCCCGCGCCGACGAACGGCGGTCGGGCCGCCCGGGCCACCGCCGGCGCCGTGCCGGGAGGCCCGGGATTCCCCGGGATTCCCCGCCCTGCGGGCGCTCCGGCGGCCGCGTGGCCACCCTGTGCCTCGGTGCCTCGGTGCCTCGGTGCCTCGGTGCCTCGGTGGCTCAGTAGCGCAGGGCCGCGCCAGTCTGCGCGGTCACCGTGCCGGACAGCTTGTGGGTGCTGCGGGCCGTGCCCTCCCCGGTGTCCTTGCCGGCCACGTCGGAGACCGTCACCACCACCGTGTCGACGAGGTTGCCGCTTGCGTCCTTGAACTCCACCTGCACGGCAAAGGACTTCGCGCCGTCGTCGGTGTTGCGCACGGTGACCGGCACCGTCGTGTATCCGTCCGCGTCGGTCGACACGGTGCCCAGGGACACCTGGTCCTTGGCGTCGGCCCCGTTCTTGACCTCGGCGAGCTTGTCCTTCGCGACGGCGGCCGCGGACTCGGCGGCCTTCGCCGCCTCCGAGGCGGCCGAGGAGACGGCCTCGCCCGCCGACCTCACCGCGGACGCGGCACTGGAGACGGCGCCGGACGGGCTGCCGTCGCCGCCCGAGCATCCCGCGGCGCCGAGCACCGCCGCAGCCAGCACCATCCCTGCCGCCCCACGCGCCCACACGACCGTCGCCACCACGCCTCCAAGAGTGTTCCGGGGCCTTCCAGTCAACGGCCCGGCGGCCCGGATGCCCACCTGACGGGGCATCCGGGTGAGGGTCGCGGGGGCCGAGCGGCGGGCCGCGGGGTGTCCCGAGGCCCGCCGGTGCTCGCGGACCTTCGGTGGCAGGGCGGCCGGTCCCGGCCGGGATCGGTTCCCCTTCCGGCGCCGACCGTCAGGATCCTCAGCCTCGGTTGCCTCCCGCGGGAGCGAGCGGAGCGCCGTCGACAGGGTCGAGGGAGGCGGCAGCCCTCCGCGGTGCGTACCGGGAGACCGCCACACCGGCCAGGCACAGTACGCCGCCGAGGAGCGTCAGCCAGGCCGGTACCTCGGCCAGCAGGGCCCAGCTGAGCAGGACGACGAGGGCCGGGACGGCGTACGTGGTCGCCCCCAGTCGGCCGGCGGGCATACGGGCCAGGGCATAGGTCCAGGTGGTGAAGGCGAGGGCGGTGGGGACCACACCCAAATAGATCATGTTCAGGGTGGCGGAGGCCGGCGCCCGGGGGAGTTCGTCGAGCAGCTGCCCGGTGAAGGGCAGACAGGCCGCCGTCCCCGTCATGCAGCCGTACGCGGTGATCTGGAGGGGTGTGCCGAAGGAGAGGGCCGGCTTCTGGGCGACGACCCCGCTGGCGTACGCCACCGCCGCGAGCAGGCAGAGGGCGACACCGAGGACCGAGGTGGAGCCGCCGCCGGACGACATGGACAGGCCCACGACGACCGCTCCGGCGAAGGACACGGCCATGCCCGCGAGCAGCCGCGGCGGCAGCGCCTCGCCGAGCAGGCGGGCCGCCAGCAGAGCCATGAGGATGGGCCCGGTGTTCACGAGCAGGGCGGCGGTCCCGGCATCGACCAGGCGCTCGCCCCAGTTCAGCGCGACGGTGTAGCCGCAGAACCACACGATGCCGGAGATCAGGATCCCGCGCCGGGCCTCGCGGGGCGGAAGGCCCTGGCGGCGGATCAGCAGCAGGGCGCCGAGCACCAGCGAGGCGGCCAGCAGTCGGCCGAGGGCGAGGGCGCCCGGGGAGTAGGCGGCGCCCGCGCTGCGGATGGAGACGAAGGCGGAGGCCCAGGCGAACACCGTGAAGGTGACGGCGCCAGCCGTGAGGACGCCGGGCGGGATCGGAGTCGAGCGGAAGGACATGCCGCCACTCTAGGGGCGCAACATTTCGGCGTCGACCGAAATGTAAGGGTCGAGGCGGGGCGAGGGTCGGTGTACCGGATCCGGTCTACGCCCATGCCTGCCGGGTGATCCCCAACAGGTCGCCGAACGCCCGCTCACCCGCCGCGGTGACCTCCAGCGCGCGCCCCCCGCCCGGCGGCCGCACCACCCAGCCCTCCTCCAGCGACCGTGCGCACAGCCGCGCTCCCGCCAGACCGCCCAGATGGCGGCGCCGCTCCGTCCAGTCCAGGCAGGAACTCGCCGTCCGCCTGCGTCCCTCGCCGGCCAGCCGGATCCCCGCCCCGGCGCACCACAGGCGGCCGGCCTCGGTCAGCTCGAACACGCCGTCCGTGCGCAGCAGTCCGCGCTCCTCCATCGCGTCGGTCACCGCCATGCCCAGCCGGCCGGCGAAGTGGTCGTAGCAGGTTCGGGCCCGGGCCAGCGGATCCGGTGCGCCCACCACCGGCGCGGCGTGCGCGGCGTCCCGGTCCGGGACCGCGTGGGCGGCCAGCCCGTCGAGCAACCGAGCGGTCGCGGAGTCGGCGACCCGTACGTAGATGTGGCGGCCCTGCCGCTCGGTCACGCAGATCCCGGCTTCCAACAGCCGGGCCAGGTGGCCGGAGACGGTGGAGGGCGCCACCCCCGTGATCCGGGCCAGCTCGCCGGCGGTCCAGGCGCGCCCCTCCAGCAGCGTCAGGCAGATGGCGGCGCGCGTCTCGTCGGCGAGGGCGGCGGCGAAGGCCGCCACGCGGGCCGCGGGGGCGGGCGCGTCCGGGGGGAACCCGGGATGCAGCTCGTTCATGCACCCAGGATGCCCCACGATTTCGGCAGCCAGCGAACACTTCGCCGCAGCACGCCTCAGTGGCCGGCCGCGGCCTTCACCAGGGCGACGGCCAGGCCGATCGTGGCGTCGAGCCCGCCGGCCAGCACAGCGAGCGGCGCGCTGCCGCCCATGCGGACGCCGCCGTACCAGCCCCAGCCGAAGAGGGAGGCGACGCTCACGCCTGCCGAGGCATACAGGGCGGTCTGCAGGGCCATCACCCCCAGGGCGGAGGCGGCGATCAGGATGAGCGGACCGACGGCGGACAGCAGGAGGGGGCTGCTGACCCAGAGCATGTGCCGCAACTCCCCGCCGGTGGCGAGCCGGCCGTGGACCACGCGGTGCGCCTGCTGGTCGGAGACGAGGGTCGCGAGCCACAGCCCGATGGCGGCGGTCAGCACCGTGGCCGCGGTCCCGGCGGTGTCGGCGTGCTCCGACACCGCCAGACCGATCACCACGGAGATCATGGTGATGGTCGCGTACAGCCGCTCCTTCAGCCGGGCGGCGGCGGCCGCCGCCGCCTCGGCGGGTGATCCGGCGGCTGCGGCATCGGCGTGGTCCATGGCGTCAGCCTAGGACGCCGGACCCGGGGGCGCGCGTGAGCGCCCGTGCCCGGGCGTGCCCCCTGCCGCGACGGGACTCCACGGGCCACACTGGAGGCCGCGGGGCGCAACGCCCCCGTCACGAGGAGGCGGTGACATGGTGTCGGAGGACCCGGTGGACCGGCCCGCACCGTCGGTACCGCCCGAGGTGTGGCAGACGTACGGACCGGCTGACCTCAGCGCCGTTCCGGTGTTCGCCGGCGGGTTCATCAACTTCGGCTACTGGCGGTCCGTCGACCTCGGAGGGCCGCTGTCGCAGGACGACCGGATCCGCAGCGAACGGGACCTCTACCGGCACGTACTCGACGCGGTCGCCCCCGGCGGCGGCCGCGCCGTGGAGATCGGCTGCGGCCTCGGCCTCGGCTGCGCCCTCGCCCTCGACGAGTACGGACCCGCCGCGGTGACCGGGGTGGACATCCACCCCCAGCAGCTCCGCCGGGCCCGCGACGCCAACTCCCCGCTCCTCGCCGCGCGGCCGCAGCGGCTGCGCTTCGTCCTCGGAGCGGCCGAGGACCTGCCCCTGGGCGACGCGGAGTTCGACTGCCTGTACAGCGTCGAAGCGGTGCAGCACTTCCCGGACCTGACCGCCTTCGCCCACGAGGCGGCGCGCGTCCTGCGTCCCGGAGGACGGGTCGCGGTGGCCGGCTTCTTCAGCGTCGACGGCGCGCCCGCGCCCGAGGAGCGGCTCGCGGGGCTGCTGGAGACCTTCGCCAGCGGACTCGACATCGCGCGGCCCGTCTCCCACCTCGCCCGGGCCCTCGCCGGAGCCGGTTTCGCCGACGTCCGCACCGATTCGATCGGCCCGCAGGTCTGGCCCGGCTGGGACCGTTGGCTCGCCCGCCTCTGGGCCCCCGGCACCTGGCCGCGCAATTTCATGACTGCCTGGGAACAGCGGATCCTGGACTACTACCTGATCACCGCCGCCCGTCCCGGCCGCGGTCGGGCGCACCCGACGTCGAGTGGGTGACCGCGGGCGGCGGTGAGGTCACCGCCACCGGCGGCGTGTGAGCGGCCCCGGGCGCCTCTAGAGCGGCGGGGGACAGGTGAGGATCACCCACAGGGCCGCGATCGACCACGCGCAGGCGGCCGCCCCCAGCACCCGCAGGCGGCGGATCCGCCCCGGCGGGACCGGCTCCGCCCGTGGCGCGACGCGCACCGCGGGCGACGCCGTCTTCGGCGGCACCGTCTCGCGGGGGACCGTCTCGCGGGGCACCGCCTTCGGGCGGACCGGCGCGGCCGGCCGGCGGTCCACGCCCCCGGGCACCTCGATGGCGGAGTGCTGGGCCAGCCCCGCCAGGAACCGCCGGTACGCCTCACGCCGGCCTCCCCTCGGCGACGTGCGCCCGCATTCCCATGACCGCACCGTCGCCGGGGTCACCCCGAACGCCACCCCGACCTGGCGGGTCGTCAGCCCCCACTGCTCACGGAGCCGGCGCCGCTCACCGGGCTCGGGAAGCCCCGATGTGCGCCGCGCGGGGGCCCTGTCCGCAGGGCGGGAGATCTGACGAGGAAGAAACTGATCGACTGTCATACAGGTCTGACAATCAACTCATCCCGCCCGTGATGCGCTGCTCCGCCGATTCATCCGAACGGCCGCTCCCGATGCCGGTGGAACGCCGCGAGGCATCCGGGACGAACACCTCGCGGCGCATCGGGCCGGCCGGTTCGCCCGCGATCACCCACCCGGGCCGGGCGGACTGGCGAGGTTCGGGCCGCTCACGCCTTCACGCTCTCCCGGGCCACCGGCAGGGGGTGGTGGCGCGAGATGTTCTTGGTCAGCAGCCTGGTGGACTCGCCGACGCCGATCTCCTCGCCGCCGTCGGCCGCGGGCAGCCGCCCGTCGGCGAGCCGCAGTTCGGCGAGGGCGGTGTCCATCGCCTTGTGCGCGGCGAACAGGCACGGGGTGCTGTAGATGGCCATGTCGACACCGAGGTCGGTCAGTTCGGTGAGCGAGAGCCGCGGCGACTTTCCTCCGGCGATCTGGTTGAACAGCAGCGGCTTGCCGCCGACGGCCCCGCGGATCCGCTCGATCCATTCCACGCTGCGCACCCCGTCGACGAGGACGACGTCCGCGTCGGTCGCCGCCAGGGCCTGGGCGCGGTGGATGATGTCGGCTTCCTCCGTCGCGTCGGTCCGCGCGACGACGACCAGGTCCTTGCGGGTCGCCAGGACCATCTCCAGCTTCTCCAGGTACTCGGTGAGCGGGAGCACCTGCTTGCCGTCGGCGTGACCGCAGCGGCGGGGACGCTTCTGGTCCTCCAGGATGATGCCGGAGGCGCCCATCCGCTCCAGGCCTTCCACGACATGGCAGGCCACTTCGGGGTCGACGTACCCGTCGTCGATGTCGACGAGCAGGTGGTGACGGGGGAAGGCGCCGCGCAGTCGCTGGACGAAGGCCACCATGTCGGGCCAGGCGATGAACCCGATGTCGGGGAGCCCGTAGTAGGAGGCGGCGAACCCGAACCCCGAGACGAACATCCCGTCGTAGTGCGCGGCCGCCACCGAGGCGGAGTACATGTCGTACACCCCGATGAGCGGTGTGGTGCCCGGCTTCGCGATCTGTTCCCGCAGCTTGTTCCCGTAAGTCATGGTTCGGTTCCTCCGAGGAGCGCATCGGCACAGGGGAGGGCGGAGAGCCGCGCCACCAGGACTCTTTACCCAAAACGGATACTTCCTTGGGGAAGAGCGGAACTTTCGCGGATGAAGCCTTTACTCACTCCGTTGGCCCAGCCGGTTCACCACAGCACCGTCATTCGGTCTGCCGGCCCGGGACGGCTGCCGGGCCCGGCCGTGCGGCCCCGGCCCGGTCAGAGGGGGACTCAGAGGGGGAGGAAGAGCTCCGCCCGCGCGTCGTCGAGGACGAAGCCGTTGTCGAGGCGGACCCGGACCGTCCGTCGGGGCCCGTGCTCCCGGTGGGCGGTCCACGCCGGTTCGAGGGAGGCCACCTGCTCCTCCAGCTGCCGCCTGCTCGCCGGGGGCATCTGGTGGCCGAAGTCGTTCAGGAGTGCCGTGAGCCGCTCGTACTCGCGCACCTCGTGGCTCTGCTCCCGATCCCGGGGCGGGTCCACCCGTTCGACGATGCCCTGGGCACCCGACCCGAGGAAGAGCGCGCCGGCGACCGCGTCCCCGTCCGCGGGGTGGCCCTCGGCCGTCACGACCGTCCCGGCCAGCCTGAGGTCTGCCGCCAGCCGGACCCGCCGGCCTTCCTGGAGGGTCATCGGTCGTCACTTCTCCGGTGGGGACTCGTGGTGGATGGCCAACGTATCGGTGGCCGTTCCAGTTTCCCACCCAGTCTCCCACCCCGTCGGCCGCCATCGATCGTGCACGTACGCTCACCGAAGCCCCGACGAGCCGCCGCACGTGCCGGGGCCGGGACCACCCGGGATCACCCCGGCGCGGACGACCGGTCCGTGCGCGCGGGCGGCGGGGGCAGGGCCCAGCGGATCGCCCGGGTCACGGCGTGCCCGCCCGCACGGGCCGCCGCGCCGGGCACCCGTTCCGCCGCGGAACCCGAACCGGCGGTGACGGCCGCCCTCGCCCAGGACGGCAGCAGGTCCACGGCCGCCGCCGCGAGCAGCGCGTACGGCAGCCGGGCGGCCCCCGGCAGCGGCGGATCGGCCAGCAGGAAGCGGGCGGTGTCCCGGGACGCGTCCGTCGGCCTCAGGCAGGGCCGGTACCGCGCCATCCGCAGGGCGAGTTCCCGAACGTCCTGCGGCGGCCGGTCCGCGCCCAGCGCCCGAGCGACCCGCGCCGTGTCGGCGAGGTACCCGTCGCAGCCCGCCGGATCCAAGGGATGCTTGCCATAACGCTGGTGGGCTGTCAGGAAGCAGTACGCCTCGGCGGTGTGCACCCAGCCCAGCAGCTCCGGGTCGTCCGCCCGGTACGCCACACCGTCGGGCGTCCGGCCCCGGACGCGTGCGTGCACCGCCCGGACACGGTCCACCGCCGCCTCGGCGTCGGCACTGGTGCCGAAGGTGGTGACCGCCAGGAAGGTGCTGGTCCGGTGCAGGCGCCCCCAAGGATCGCCCCGGTATCCGGAGTGGGCCGCGACCGCGGCCATCGCGACCGGGTGCAGGGACTGGAGCAGCAGCGCGGCGAGACCGCCGACGAACATCGACGCGTCCGCGTGGACCCGCCGCACGGGCCGGTCCGGTGCGAACCAGCGGGGTCCGGGCGTCTGGTGGATGCGCCGCCGGTTGCGGGCTCCGTCGGGACCGGCGACGCGCAGGAACACCGCCTCGCCGGCACGCTGCCTGATCCGCCGGACGGCCATCGTGGGGCTCGCCATGTCCCCCAGTATGCGCTCGGCGCCGCTGCGCGGTCCCATGGATGCATGGACGGTTGAGAGGTGCTGGGACGGGCAGGTGCCCCATGGACGAGGAGGTACGTCATGGCTGCCGAGGACGCGCCCGTACCGGAAGCCGCCGCCGGCACCGAGTACCGCGTGGTGCGGGTGACCGGAGACATGGACCTGGAGCACGCGGGCGAGCTGCGGGAAACGCTCGCAGCCGCCCTGTCACAGGCACCGGAAGGCGCCGAGGTCATCGTGGACCTGCGGAATTCCTCCTTCTGCGACTCCGCGGGCCTCAACACGCTGCTGGAGGCCCGGCGGCAGGCCGTCCAGAGCGGACACGTCCTGCGTTTGGCGGCGCCCAGCCACCAACTGCTGCGACTGCTCGAACTCACCGGTTCGAGCGGCTCGTTCCCCCTGGACGCTTCCGTGCCCGGCTGAGCGCACCGGGGACCGGTGCGCCCCTGCCGGCGGCACGCCGGTCCCGACCGATCGGAGAACGCGATGAGCACCGCCGACGAAGCCTACGGCGACGACGTCTACCAGCCGCAGGAGACCGACGAGTCCGCCGAGGCGCAGCCCGACCTGGAGAACACCCTCGACGAACCGGGCCTCGACGACACCCTCGACACCGCGTACGTGCCGCTGGACCGCCCGCTGGCAGTCGACGAGAGGGGCACCACCGCCGCCGAAGCCCGCACGGGGGAGACGCTGGAGCAGCGCCTGGCGCGGGAGCAGCCGGAGGTCTCCGACGGGGACGAGATCTCCGATGAAGCCGGTGATGCCCTGCTGGGCGGAGCGGACCGGGCGGGCCGCCTTGCCGTGGTGGACGACTCGGCACCGCGGCGGCACATCTCCGTCCTGGCCCGTGACGTAGGAATCGACGGCGGCGCGGCATCGGCCGAGGAAGCGGCGGTCCACGTGGTCGACGAGCCGCCCTCCGAGGACCTAGACGTCTGAGCGCGCGGCCCGCAGTCGGCGGAGCTCCCCGCGGTGGGCGCCGCGACCCGATCGAGCCGGGCGCGCTCACGGGGCCGGGTCACAGCCCTGCTGGGCCGGTGCCCACAGGGCGGTCAGCCGTCCCGCGCCGGGGGCCAGCCCCGCCCAGCCGCCCTCCAGGTCCACCACCACGACGCCCGCGGTCGGGAAACCGTCCCGCAACTGCTCCAGGAGTTCCTCCGGGCCGCTCCCGCACAGGGCCGTGGCCAGCTCGTGGATGCCGGTGTTGTGGCCGACCAGGGCCAGGCAGCCGAGCCCGGCGCCACGCTCCGCCAGTACGGTGACCAGCGCGTTCGGTGCCGCGTCGTAGAGCCTGTCGTCATAGACGGCGTCCGGCGGGTCCGCAAGGGCGGGGACCAGCAGCTGCCACGTCTGGCGCGTCCTGCGCGACGGCGAGCACAGCGCCAGGTCCGGCTTGTAGCCGTGCTCCGCCAGCCAGCGGCCCGTCCGGGGCGCGTCGGCCCTGCCGCGCTCGCCCAGGCCGCGCTCGAAGTCCTCGGCGGGATCACCCTTCGGCACGGCCTTGGCATGGCGTACCAGCAGCAGTCGGCTCCCGGTCGTGCCCGGCCCGGTGTCCGAGGACATGGCGCCCTCCCTTCGGCTGGTCCGCGTACGGGACCACGCGTACGCGCGTACAGGGCCATGGTGCGGTCGGCCCGGTGCGCGCGCACCCGCACCGCGGCCCGGCGGACTACCCTGCGCAGGATGGAACGCGCAGACGTACTCAGGCGGGTGATCGGCATCCTGACCGAGGCCCAGGACATCCGCCGGGCCGCCGAAGCCGGCGAGGACCCCGACGGCCACGCCGCGGCGGCCGGCGTGGCCACACAGCTCCTGAACGAAATGCTGCCGTCGATCAGCGTGCCCGCCGACGCCACGCCGCAACAGGTGGCGACCCTGGTGGCCGAGGCACTCGGCCCGGCCCTGCACACCATGGTCTCCGGATTCAGTCTGGCGTTCACCAGTCTCGCGATCGCCCACGACGGCGGGCGGACGGACGTCTCCTCGATCGAGGTACTCCAGGAACTCGCCCTGGAGGTGGAGGCCGGAACCTACGACGAAGGCCCGTGAGAGCCGACCCGTCGGCGCCGGCCCGTCGGCGCCGCGTCCGGCCGCGCGGCGGACGCCGTCAGCCGGTGTCCTCGTCGTGCGGCCGGGACATCTTGCTCTCCTGCCGCCTGCGCAGCTCCTCCGGGGTCTTGCCGGCGACCGGCTTGCTGGCCTCGGGGTGCACCGGGTCCGGGCCGGGGTGTTCCTGCGCGTGCTCCCCACGGCCTCCGGCCTGCTGCTGACCCCTGTCCTCCGTGTCCTTCATGGCTGTCGCTCCCTCACACCTTCGCTCGACGCGGACATCGGACTTTCCCCATCTACCCCACGCGTCACCCACGACACGGACGGACTCGTCCGTTCCGGCGCGAGTCCTCCGGCGCGGCCTGGGAAGATGCGCAGTCATGTCGGAAACGATCAGCAGCATCGCCACCCGTGTCGCACGGCGCCGCCGCGAGCCGGTCGCCGTCCAGGCCCTGCGCTCCACCGCCGCGGCCGTCATCAGCTACGTCGTGGCCCTCCGCCTGAGCAGCGAGCCGAACCCGCTGACCGCCCCGCTGACGGCCCTGCTGGTCGTCCAGGTCACGCTCTACTCCACGTTGACCACCAGCATCCGCCGGGTCAACTCGGTGGTCGTCGGCGTCCTGATCGCCATCGGCTTCAGCGCGCTGGTCGGTCTCACCTGGTGGAGTCTGGGCCTGCTGATCTTGGCCTCGCTGGTGGTGGGCCACCTGGTGCGGGTCGACGAGTTCGTCCCCGAGGTCGCGATCAGCGCCATGCTCGTCCTCGGCGTCACCCAGGTGGCGGACACCGCCTGGGACCGGGTGCTGGAAACCGTCATCGGCGCGGTGGTCGGGCTGCTCGTCAACCTCCTGCTGGCGCCTCCCCTCTGGATCGGGCCGGCGGGCACCGCGATCACCGATCTGGCCGGGCGCATGAGCCGCCTGCTGCACCACCTCGGCGAGGAGCCCACGGGCCCGGGCAGGGTCGAACAGGCCGCGGCCCGGCTGCACGAGGCGCGCCGCCTCGACAACGACATCGCGCAGGTCGACGCCGCCCTGCGGCAGGCGGAGGACAGCCTCCGGCTCAATCCGCGGGTCAAGGAGGGCCTGCTCTTCCGGCTGGTGCTGCGGACCGGCCTGGACACCCTGGAGATCTGCGCGGTGGTGCTCCGCGTGGCCTGCCGGACGGTGACCGACCTCGCCAAGGTCCGCCCGGACGGCCCGCTCTTCGAGCCGGGGACCGCCGCCGCGCTGCGCGAGGTGCTGCGCCACACCGCGACCGCCGTCGAGAGCTTCGCCCAGCTGATCACCGCCCAGGTGAGTGCCAACGCGGAGGAGGCCGAGGCCCGCCTGACCGGGGAGCTGGCGGTGGCCCGCGCACACCGCGACCGGCTCGCGGACCATCTGCTGGCCTCGGCGCGTGCAGACCCCGGGCACTGGCAGTTGCGCGGAGCGCTGCTCACCGAGATCGACCGGGTTCTCGACGAGCTGGGCGTGGAGAAGCGCTCGCAGCGCCTGCTGGAGGAACTCGACCGGCACACCCGCAGTCGGCGCACCGGACCGCTGCGCAGCCGGCCGCGGGCTTGGACCCGCGGGCGCGGCCGGGCGGAGCGGCCCGGGTGACGGGGGGCGTGCGATGCGCGAAGGTGGGGGCATGGTGCACGTACTGGGCAGCAGGATCCTGCTGCGACCCACGGACCCCGAACGTTCCCGTGCGTTCTACGGTGAGACCCTCGGCCTCGCCGTGTACCGCGAGTTCGGCACGGGACCGGAGCGCGGCACGGTCTACTTCCTCGGCGACGGCTTCCTCGAGGTGTCGGGACGGGCCGACGCGCCACCCGCGCCCGGCCTGCGGCTGTGGCTCCAAGTCGCCGACGCGCAGACGGCGTACGAGGAACTGAGCAGCCGCGGTGCCGAGGTGGTGCGGCCTCCCCTGCGCGAGCCGTGGGGACTGATCGAAATGTGGATCGCGGACCCCGACGGCGTGCGGATCGCGGTCGTGGAGGTCCCGGAGGACCATCCACTGCGCCACCGCCCCTGAGCGCGGGGCCAGGAGGCCCGGCGTCAGTAGTAGTGCTTGCGGCCTCCCACGGCGTGCCCGACCGCACCCAGCAGCCAGAGCACCAAGCCGACGACGACGAGGATCACGCCGATCGTCCAGAGGATCGATATCCCCGTGACGAAGCCGATGATCAGCAGGATGACGCCCAGAACGATCATGACTACCTCCTGGTTCCCGGAGAACCGGTACGCAGGGCGTCTACCACGGTTGCGTGACCTTATGCCTGTTTCGCCCCATGCGTCGACGCTGCGTCGGAGGGCGGGTTGATCCGTGGCGGCGGCCCTCACGGCACCTCGCTGCCCGGCGTGGTGCGGGGCGCGCCGCAGGCCTCCTTCGCGCAGGGGCGGCCGCCCCGCGTCGGCGGCCGGCGGGCCGGCTGCGAACTCGGTGCGGGTGGAGCCCGGTTCGCCGCCCCGGTGTTCCACGGGGCCGCCTGGCAGTGCGCCTCGTTTGCGTGTCACGCCACACATCTGGCCACAGCAGGGGAAGGGTGGTCAGCTGTCCCGGAGGAGGCGTGCCGCGAGTGCGGGGGACAGGCGGTGAAGGGCTACCAGGGCGCGGATCTTACCCACGTGGACGACGGAGCGGTTGCGGTCGAGGCCCTCCAGTAGTTCCCTGGCGGCGTGTTCCGGGCTGATCTTGCCGCTGCCCCGGCCGGCCGTCATGGCTGTGTCCACCAGGGGCAGCATCGCCTCCACCACGCGGATACCGCGTTCGTCGTCGGCGAGCTGGTAGCGCAGGGCGGTGGTGTAGCTGCGCAGTGCGGCCTTGGTGGCGCAGTACAGGGGCGCGCTGCGCTTGGGCGTCAGGGCCAGGGCCGAGGTGATGTTCACGATGGTGCTGCCGGGCAGCATCAGTGGCAGGACCAGTGCGGTGAGCTTGACCGGGCCGGTGAGATTCGTGCCGATTTCCGTGTCCGCGTCGCGGAGCACGTCGTCGCGGTCATGCTCGGCGACTCGGTATCCGAACTGCACGGCCGCGTTGTTGACCAGCAGTCGGATGCCTCCTCGTGCGTGCAGCTCTGCCGCCAGGGAGGCGATGTCACTCTCCACCGTGAGGTCGCACCGCAGGGCTTCGATACCCGGTCTGGCGTTGGCTGCTGCCACGCGGGTCCGGTCCCGCCCACAGACGACGACCTGCTCACCATGATGTGCGAGCCGGCGCGCCAGGGCCAGTCCCACGCCCGCGGTGCCGCCAGTGATCACAGTCAGTCCTGCCGGCACGGCTGAACCTCCTTCGTCGATTTACATTACGAAGCAGTACTGTAATCTATTCCTCCGCGGTTCTCCGCGGTTCGGTGAGATCCCGTGAAGGAGAAGAAGCGTCGTGACGTACATCGTGATGAACATGCTGCGGTTCCAGCCCGCCTGGCTCCGGCTGGAGCGTGCGGAACGCGCCGCCGTCTGGGAGACGGTCAAGGCGCTGGCCGACGGCGCCGAGGGGATCAGGCTGCGCTGGTTCGACGCGGAGGCGTTCTGTGCCGAGTACAGCGACATCCTGTTCGTGGAGACCGAGGACCTCTCTGCCTACTACATGTTCTGGGAAGGGGTCCGGGACACCGACCTGTTCTCCGTGCCGTATGTGGAGGTGAGGCAGGTCGCGATGGGGATCGAGGAAGGATTCGCCGCGTACGACAGGTCCGTCGCCGCCCGCGGGCCGGTGGTGGCCGGTGGTTGAGAGGACGTCCGCGCCGGGCCGCCCGCGCAGCAGCGAAGCCTCGGGACGCATCCTGCGAGCGACTGTCGAACTGCTGGCGGAGGGTGGGGCGGCGGGCGTGTCGGTCGACGCGGTGGCCGCCCGCGCGGGCGTCTCCCGGCCCACGGTCTACCGACGGTGGAAGGATCGTACGGAGCTGATCGCGGCTGCGGTCCGGGAGGCTTTCGCCCAGGCCAACCCCGAAGCCCCCGACACCGCCGATCCCCTGGCGGATCTCGTGACCGTGCTGTCCAACACGATCCGGCTTCTCACCGGCACACCTCTGGGGCGGGTCATTACCGGACTGGTCAGTGAACTGCCCAGATCGCCGGAGCTCGCCGCCGCTCTGCGCGAGGTGGAGCGGGAGCGGCGAGAGATCCTGCACGAGGTGCTGCGACGCGCCGAGGAACAGGGGCGGCTGCGCGTGACGGGCGTGGGCCTGGCCATCGAGGTCTTGCTCGGTCCGATCTACCTCAGACTGCTCGTTACCGGCGACCCCGTCCCGTCCGATCTCGCCGCGGAACTCGCCGCGCTCGTGGTCGCTCCCAGCGATTCCGGACCACTGCCCGAAAAGGCCGCAAGAGATCGAGAGTGACGGCCGCGAACCGTGGCAAACGCGCACCGAGCCCCGGAATCGCGCATCCTCAGCCGACATCGCGCATCGACTATCGGATTCTAGGCGGGGCTCGCCGCACCAGCGCCAGGCCCGGAAGAACAGCTGGATGCGCGGCCGCCTGCCGGCCGGTTCGCGACGTGACCAGGGGGACGAATTCGACGGCAGGGTCGATGACGCGTCCGGCCTCCTCCCGCAACTCCCGGTGGACGGTGTCCACTCTGCCGTCGAGCCCGGACTCCAGCAGCCTGGCGCGCAGCGCGGGGTCCACCTGGTCGAAGGGGAGCCACTCGCCCCCCGGCGCTCCTGCGGTGTGCGGGTTCGGGGCCACGTCCTCGTCGGCGACGTGGAACACCATCCGGAAGTCCTAGAAGATCACTGAAAATCTGGGGTTCTGGCCTCGCGGGTGCTGACGCGGGGCC